>NZ_SODD01000002.1 GCF_004365815.1 Breznakia blatticola | reverse complement strand
CATCAATTTATAATTCCGATTTTTCTTCAACTCATATTCCGAAAATTCATCAACTCTGATTCCGAATTTTCGTTAATTTATAATTGACATTTACAAAAGTCATTATATTTTGAATTCAACATATAGTGATTGAACGTTTTCAAAAGTAAACTGTCAACTTTTTCTACAAAAGAAGTTGAAACATAAATGCTTGAATCAATTTTTTCATCTTTTAATTGACCCACAAAAAGAGAGGCTATGAAATACACTTCACTTTCTATTATAGAAATTGTATATTTGGAACTAACATATGAACATAGTTCTAATGCCAACTTATACTCTGCGCTACTTTTTAACACCTTAATATCTGCTGTTTCTATCTGTAATTTATTAATTATACGTTCAAAGACTGAAAGCAAGTTTAAATATATACTTGTTTGATAGTATGGAGCAATTCTAAGTCTCTCATTTTCCAGAAAATCATTTAAAACTTTAAGTAATTCATCTTCATTTATTTTATCGTAATATTTTAGGACCTCATTATCTTTATAGATATTTGAATTTAGTTCATCATGAATCATATGATTTATTAATTTCCTTTTATTTATCTCCTTACCAGATAAGAATACATAGCCTTTGCTTCGATTTATTTTCAAACTATACTTTAAAAGAAAATCATTGCACTCTTTAATCCATAGTTGAAGGTTTGACTCTGACACATTCAAACTATTTGCCAAATCGGAATAATTATACTCACTATTTTTTAACAATATTTTTTCAAGTATCTGATTGTTTCTTGAACTAATATCTTCCTCATATGAAAAAAGATTAGGATTTATTTCATCAACAATCAATACATACCCTCGATTTGATGACTCTTTTATCTGTTCATCAAAAAAACAATTAATTCCCCTTATATCATTTTGTATGGTTTTCGTAGAAACTTTTAATATCTTGGCGAGTTTATTTCCTGACAAGCCATTCGGATTTTGTTTTAGCTTATTTATTATTATTGATTCTCTTCTTGTAAGTTTCATAGACATATCCTTTCGATTTAAATTATACTGGTTCCTGCGAATGGAATAAATATTTATTTTCTGTGCACAGAGAAAATGAATACTTTCATCCAGTGATTATATATAGTTTAAGTCTTTATATAATCAATAAAATGTATTATTATATTTTAGTAAAGGAATTTAAATATCATGGATGAAATAAAGATCAAAGAATATGCAACCCAAATTGTGAGTTATGCCGGTACTGCATTTGCTCACTTTTACAATTCGTGCCAACTATCACTTAAAGGAGACAAATCGTCATCTAAAAAAGAATTTGCTTTAGGAAAAAAAGCAATTGATTTAGCACATACTGTAAATTCTAAATTAGTTGACTATGAAGCAAAGAATGGAAGTCTCCCTTTCAGCCTTATATTAATCCATTCTCAAGATTCGCTCATGAACGCAATTAACTGGCAACATATGTCAACTTTAGCAATAGAAAACGATAACCTATTGAGAAAAGAATTTGATAATTCAATAGAAAATAAAGAATTAATAAAAATTTTAATTATATGTAATGCTGGTATGAGCACAGTTATTTTAAAAAGTAAATTGGAAAAAGTTGCTATGGCAAAAGGAATCAAAGTTGATATTAAGGCAACAACTTTTAATGATTTAGAACGAATATACATGAATTATGATATTGTTTTAGTTAGTCCACAAATCAGCCAACTTCATGATGAAATAAAAAGAATCACTAGGAATTCTATTTATATACAATTGCTTAACATGACTGATTTCGGACTGATGAGAGCTGAAAAAATTTTTGACGACATATTGAAACAACTACTACCATAACCAGCAGTAAACTAGTGGTTTTCTTTGATTCTATAAGGCTTTATTCCCAGCAAGGCCTATAGACTTCTAATAAAGACTTACACACTTGCACGTTTCTTGTCCCCTCTAAAAAGGGGACTTTTTCTTACACATTTGTCCTAACCAACTCCTGTAAATAGATTTATATAATCGTAAGCATCAAATAAATGACAAATGCTCTAAACAAAATATAAATGGTAGAATGTCTCAATACACTGCGCATGTGCCTTGTTTTGAAAAAATTGACAATAATCATATGGTAAACAATCATAAGTAAATTAATAAAGAATAAGTATTTGGAGTTACAAAAGATTCCGTCATGTCAATACTACAAATATGCTCTTATCATTTCAATGATATCCTTCCTACCCAAATTGAAAATCCTCCTTTGATAATTATTTCAATTCTACCAAGGGAGGATTTACACAAAATTCTTATACTGTCTCTACTTCACTACAGCTCTTCATTTTATAGTTTTCTAAAAATTCTTCTGCCATTATTTTAACTGTTTCCGTATTCATCAATTGATCTTCTGCATGAATTAATAATAATGAAATTGCATCAAGGTTATTGTTTGCTTCTTGAGTAAGTAACTCTGCATGGTATTTATGACCCCTAGTTAATTCATCATTTCCAGACCTAATTAAATGTTGAGCTTTATCAAAATGCCCATTGCGAGATTCTTCCAACGATTCAATAAAAGAGCTTTTTGCCGATCCACAATGTGAAATCATTTTAAAACAAATTAATTCGATTCCTTCCATATTACTTACTTAAAACCCTCAAAATGTTATCAAGTACATTATCTGCTCTCATCATTCCGAAATCTGCCATTTCAATAACATAAACTGGAATGTCAGGATATTCTTTCTCGATTTTCTTTGATGCAAATCTTACTTGAGGTCCAAGAACAATAATATCATTATCTTTAACAAAACTTTCAATTCTTGATACAGAAGCTGCATTTACAATTAATTCAATATTTCTTCTTTTTGCCTCTTCAGCTATTTTCTTTTCCATCATTGCAGTACTTACTCCTGCATTACAAGCTAATAATACATTAATCATTTTTCTCTCCTTCCGCACTTTTCACTAAGCAATTTGTGTTTCCTTATAATTATCTACTATAATTCCCTCTTCTTTTAACTTTTCTTTTTCAAACATTTTAAAGAAGGGATACCAAATAACATAATCGACGGCAATTAAGAAAATCCATAAAATAATTGATCTCCAATCAAAAGAAATTAAGAATTGTTGAATTACTACTGGTGTTATTGAACCTGGCCATGCAAAAGGCTTATTAACTAAATTAATAGCCATAGCTCCATAAGCAATAGAGATATTAACTGCTTGTGCCAATACAAAAGGAATGAAAAGAACTGGATTCAATACTATTGGTGCACCAAATAAAATTGGTTCATTGACATTGAAGAACGATGGAATAATACCAATCTTACCTACCGCTCTTAACTGTTCTGATTTGCTACGAACTAATTGAATAGCAAATGCTAATGTTGCTCCTGAACCTCCAATTGTTCCAAACCCCCAAACAAGAGGAGATGATACTATATGCGGTAATGCATTAGGTAATACTCCTGCGCCATATGCTGCGACATTTACTTCAAAATTTGATTGAAAAATCGGACCCATAATAACCCAAATAGAATCAGAGTGGATTCCAAACCAAAAAGCTATTTGCGCTAGCACTGATGTCAAAACTGTACCAAATAAACTATTAAATGCCGCTAGAAATGGTGCTAACACATCCATTATCATTCCTGGTACCTCTGTTCCAAAAACATTTTTAGTAACTAATACAATTAATGTCCAAAATCCATAAATAATAAATGATGGAAATAATGTCGTGAATGAAGCTTGTAAAACTGGTGGTACTGCCTCAGGTAATTTGATTTTTCCAACATCATGCTTTACTAGAAAGTTAAGCAACTCTACTGTTACAATAACAACAATTAATGTTGAGAACATTCCCTCTCCACCAAAATATCGATTAGATAAACCTCCATCTATACTCAAAGTATGAACAAGTAAAAAAGATGTAAAAGTAATAAAAACTGAAGTAATTTGATTTAGACTATATTTTGATGATAGAAAATACGAAAAAGAAATACTTAAATATACTGAAATGCTCCCTAAAGTAATTGTATTTAAAAGCCTCAATGGATCACCATAATTCGCAGATAAATCTGACCACCCCTTCATAAAGTTATAAAAGAATGAACCTACTTCTAATGTCTCGTAACTAACTGGTGGACGTTGTATAAGCAACGCTACAGCACCAATCAAAGTTACTGGTATTAGAGTTTGGAAAGCACTTTGAATTGACATAATATGAACTTGTTGTCCCACAACTTCAAAAATTGGCAACAAGCGCTTTTCAAGAAATTTTGTTAATTTTTCAAACATAAAAACCTCACTTTCTAAATGTGTTTGTGTACTCTAAATCTAACTCTCATTACTTCTATCTTGATTGTACAAAAGCATTTATTTACAAACAACTTACATTTTTCTTCATACAAAGAAACTTTATGTTAGATTTTTTTTCACTCTAATGTATATTTATTATATAGAGGTAAGTCAAATGATTAATATAGAGAACATTATTTACATTATTATTAACATATTACTATTGTTATGCTTAGTACTAATACCAATTTTAAAAGTTAAAAAATCTTCTAATTTGAAATTCACTGGTATAGGTCATGGCTTATTATTTTACATTCTTATTTATGGATTTATAATTGGTATTACTGATTGGCTTAAAGGAGATTTCAACACTAGTTTCTCAAATATAAATAGTTTACTCAATGGCGAAATTAATTTATTAATCACTGCAATAAGTATTATTTTGAGTTCACTAATTATATTTAAGATTTCTGGCAAGACTCAAAATACAAGCTATTCTTTTCCATTCACTATTTCATTTTGTTTTTTTGGATTTATATCATTCCAGACATTACAAAAACTTGTTGAATTTCTAGTATTTAGTATAACAGTAAATTTAGGAGGCCCTGAGTCATTACTTGATGCAGACACATCATTAAAAAGTATTATTGAGATAGGAAATACTATCAATAATTATGATTTTATGTACTATTTCAATTTGATACTAACAAATATTTTTGATTTTGTAGTTATCTTTATGACTCTCTCGGTTTTACATAGTTTCACTTCTAGAAATCATTTTATACTGGGATCCTTGTCCTGCTGCTTAGTGATTTCATCAATTTATTCATTTATAATAGCTCTAAGTTATTTACAATACTCAAATATTGTTTTTGTTTTATTATCTAAATTTGTGATATTAATCATTGGAAGTCTTTTATCTATTTTCTTAATTCATAAAGTAAATAAAGAAATAGATAATCCATTACTACTGATTATTAAGTAACTTACTACTCTTTTACTTTAGTCATGATTAGCGTCAGAAATAACTGACTCACTCAGTTACCAAGTTTTCACATCATTATACATATGGTTTCGAATGCGGCGGTTTCAGTATATTTTTGTGGGATTTAACTATAAGAGGTTTTCAAATAAGAGGAAGCCTCTTTTCTTTCGGTCTTTATTCGCGAGTGTTGTGATTTAATATAGAAGAACCTATTACTCTTGTATACTTTTTACAACTGTGTGACCACTTCCATGCTCTTTTCACTTTTTACTCTAAATTCCGTCAAATCTCATCATAACAGGCACTCTTGTCTTCGACTATGAGTTAGCGATTTCTCCATAGTGGCTTTTCATCACTAAATATATGCCATGCCTTGCACAAAAAAAGTATCACGTACTAGAACGGATACTTTTTTTACTTACATCATCTGTAAGCATGAATGAAAGTAAGTAGAGATTCTTTCGTGCGGATAGAGGAGACTTACATTCATTCCACTGTGTTATAAGTTTATAGTGATCCCACCCACCTTATAACTTTTTATAATAAGATTTGACTGAATCTTTATTATCTTCGACCAAAAATAACTACTTCTTGTTTTTCGATATTTGGATCATGCAACAAGTCATTAATTTCATCAAATCCTTTGATTTCAATTACTTCAATTGCATCGATTTGACTTGTTGGTTGATATGCAGCAATGAAGTCTTCCACTGCTACTTCTTGTGAAGGTTCTGGAACCATCACAATACGATAGGAATGATCATCCAAATAATTCCAACCATTTATGAAATCGCCTTCTGGTAATGGATCTTTATATAAAAATTGTAAATACTTTCCATCTCGTCCATGATAGATAAACGAGTGTGAAAAATAGCGTTTGTCCTCTTTGCGAATGATCATGACCATACTGTCGTAATTCATATCTGGTTGCTTGTTATAGACTACTTTTTGCATACATTTGTGCCCTTTCGTTTATAAGGAAATGATAATCATGAATACAATCAGTGCAAGTCCACCAAAAATGATGCGATCTAATGCTTTTACTGAAATATTTACACGATCATAAAGTCCTTGAATTTTTGTAACTGGCTCTTTATTTTCGATGTTTTCTTTATGTTCTTCAACGATTACTTTTTCCATAGTTTCTCCTACTTGCGTACTAGATACTTACGCATATCGATTGCACAAGCAACCAAGATAATTAACCCTTTAATAATGTAGATCATGTTTACACTTACACTTAAGAAGTTCAAACCTACGAATATTAATTTAAGTAATACAACTCCAAGTACTACCCCGCGTATTTTTCCAATACCACCAACAAATGATACTCCACCAATTACACAGGCAGCGATTGCATCAAGTTCATAGTTTAGTCCAGTATTTGCAGAGTTTGAACCAATACGAGCAGCTTCAATAAATCCTGAGAATGCATATAATGCACCAGCAAGCGTGAATACTAAAGTAATTGTTAGTGCAACATTTACTCCTGATACGTTTGCAGCTTCTGGATTTGAACCAACCGCAAACATATTTTTCCCAAATGATGTTTTATTCCAAACAACCCACATAACAGCAGTTAATACAATTGCCATTAATACATAGTTAGGAACTGGTGTGCCACCAATTCTAAATAGACTACCTTTTATCAATTCAGTAAAACCGCTGGATAATCCGGAAATAGATTGTCCATTGTTATCACCATTCATCAAGTACATTAAGATAACACCATATACCATTAATTGCGTTGCTAATGTCACAATAAATGGGTGAAGTGAAAACTTCGATACACAAAATCCATTTACAAATCCAATTAATGCACCTAATGCAATAACAAGTAAGAACACAACAATAATTGGAATTGCTGGTAAATCAGGGAACATTTTATTTGAATAATCCACCGCTTGTAATAATGATGCTGAAATACATGCAGTTAATCCAACAATACGTCCAGCAGATAAATCCGTTCCTGTTAAGATAATTGCTCCTGCAACCCCTAAGGCTAATGGCATTGCCGATGCAGATAACGATACGATATTAATAATCGACTCACGACTTAAGAACTGTGGTCTTTGAATTTGAATATAAATGATTGCTATCAACATGAAGATCAATAATGAATTATTGATTAATGTTTCTTTAATCAAGCGATTACGATCTTTACTATCCATTTCTTTAAATTCGTTAATTCGAAATTTTAAATTTTTGAAAACCATATACTTCCTCCTATAAATACTTCGCAGCTAATTCCATGATTTTTTCTTGGTTTGCTTGTTGTACTGGTAAAGAACCAGCAACACGACCATTTGACATCACCATGATACGATCACATACACCTAGTAATTCAGGCATTTCCGAACTAACCATTACGACCGATTTTCCTTTTGCTGCTAAATCAATAATCAATTGGTAAATCTCATACTTCGCACCAACATCAATTCCTCTTGTCGGCTCATCTAGTAAAAGCACTTCAGGGTCTGTTAACAACCAACGTCCTAAAATAACTTTCTGTTGATTTCCTCCAGATAAAGAACGGATTTGTGTATCAACACTTGGTGTTTTAATTCGCATTGAATCAATTGACCATTCTGTATCTTTACGCATTTCATGAGCATTCAATAAACCAAACTTCTTGTATTTTTTAAGATTGGAAATTACAGTATTCTCCAAAATTGTAAGAATTCCAAAGATTCCTGTTGCCCTTCTTTCTTCTGTTGCTAAGGCAAATCCATTTTTAATTGATTCTAACGAATTGTGATTCTTGATTGGCTTACCATCAAGAATAATTTCTCCTGATTTTTTCGTGGCAATACCAAATAAAGTTTCTAGTACTTCTGTACGACCAGATCCATCAAGACCAGCAATTCCAAGAATTTCACCTTTATGTACTTGGAATGAAACATCTTCAATATGTGAATACATACCTGTTAGATGTTTTACATCGAGTACCATTTCTCCTGGTATATTTGTTTTTTCTGGGTATAAATTCGTTAGTTCACGACCAACCATTAAACGAATAATTTCATTCATTGTTAAATCTTTTGCATCTTTTGTAGCAATGTATTGTCCATCACGCATAATGGTAACTTCATCTGAAATTTTCAGTATTTCGTCCATCTTGTGCGAAATGTACACGATACCAACACCTTGGTCACGTAACATATTAATAATTCTAAATAAATGTTCTACTTCTTTATCAGTTAAGGAAGATGTAGGTTCATCAAACACAATAATTTTCGAATTGTAAGATACTGCTTTGGCAATTTCAACCATTTGTCGTTGTGATACAGACATAGTACTCATAATGCGCTTTGGATCTACTTCTACACCCATCTTTTCAAAAATCGCTTTTGTATCTTTATACATCTTTTTTTCTGATGTAAATACTTTACCAACTTTTGGGTAACGTCCTAGCCAAATATTATCCATTACATTTTGTTTCAATGCTTGATTCAGTTCCTGATGCACCATGGCTACTCCTGCTTCAAGAGCATGCTTTGAATCCTTAAATGCAACTTCTTGTCCATCTAAGATTACTTGTCCTGAATCTTTTGAGTAAATCCCAAATAAACATTTCATCAATGTTGATTTTCCAGCTCCGTTTTCCCCCATTAGTGCATGAACGCTTCCTTTTTTTACTGAAAATGAGACATTATCAAGAGCCTTCACCCCAGGAAACTCTTTATTAATATTTTTCATTTCTAAAATTATGTCATTCATTATAATCTCCTATCTACAATTTGAGGACATCAATGACGCCCTCACAATGTATGTATTACTTGCTTTTGGCTTATTCACCTGTGTAAATTTGGTATGGAATACGTGCTTTTGCAACACCATCATCAACTTTTACACCTTCAACTCCAGAATCATCGATTCCTTTGAAAGTATCTTCACCAGCTGCATTGTTTTTAACAGCTAATGCAATTACTTTTGCCATACCTTCAGCATCTTGTTTAATTGTTCCAGCCATAATTCCTTGTCCAATTAAATCAACTGCTGCTTTAGTAGCATCAACTCCATATACAGGAATTGTTTTATCTCCACCTTTTTTGTTGTATCCTGCAGTTTGTAATGCAGAGATAGCACCTTCAGCCATTCCGTCGTTGTTACAAATAACAAGTTCGATCATATTGTTATTACCGTCATTGTATTTTCCTAACGCTGTAGCAAGGTAGTCTTGTGCAGCTTTTGCTGACCATGTTCCATCTTGGTCTACTTGGTATTTATCAGAGTTTGCTGAATCGTAGTATTCTAATTTTGCTTTTCCAGCTGCTTCTAGTTTTTTGTCTGCATCTTCTACTGCGTATTGTGTACGGTAGATTGCTTCATTATTTCCTTCTTGCCCTTTGAACATTGCATAAGAGATTTTTCCATCTTTGTTTAAGTCATATTTATCAAAGTTAGCAACAAGTTCATCACCAATCATTTCTCCTTGCATAATTCCTGCTTCTTTTGCATCAGTACCAACGAATGCACATTTTTCATATGAATTTACTACTTCATTTGAAACTTCACGGTTGAAGAATACAACTGGAACATCTTTTTCTTTTGCTGCATTGATGATTGTCATCGCTGCATCATCAGATCCAGTTTCTACGATATTTACCACTAACATTGTTGCTCCACTTGATAATGCAGTTTGTACTTGTTCTGTTTGTGTTTGTTGTTTACCAGCTGCATCATAGTCAGTGTAATCAACATCCATTCCATCAAGTTCTTTATCTAGAGCTGTACGAACTGTTGAAATATATGTATCTCCATAGTCATAGTAGAATACATGAACATTTGCAGAACCACTCGATCCTCCTTTGTCATCAGATCCACCGCAGGCAACTAAACTTACTGCCATTAATGCGACGAATAGTACTTTAGCCATTTTTTTAATCATACACCTATGTCCTCCTCTGTGTAATTGGTAGTGTAATGAACTGCTATCTAAAGTTAGATAGTTTTTGATAAGACACTACACTTATCAAATGTATCGATACAGCATATGTTTTGTCATATTTCGTGGATATGCTGTGATCTTCATTTTATGCGCTTCTATGTAAGCGCTTGCTTTAACTGTCTTCATTATAGGTGTTCTTTTATGCTACGAAAATAGAAAATCATATGAAAGAAGTGTAAAATCCTATTTTGTATAAATAGAATTTTACCCAAACAAAAAAAAGAGCTTTTCATTAGCTCTTCTTAGTCTTCAAAAGGAAATACAAATTTTTGATTTTCATATTCATAGAGATTACTACGATTCACAACCAATACTTCTGTATATTGTTCAAGGGTAATAGAATCTCGTTTTTCCAGTTCTTTTACAGCGGACTCAATTGAAAGATACCCCATTGCAAATGGGTTTTGAACAATCAATCGATCAATTTCACCATTTTCGATCATACCAATGCTTTCTGCATTATTATCAAATGCAACAACATGAATCAAATTCTTATTGTTTAACTCACGAATCGAATATCCTACACCAAGTGATGTATATTCATTAAAAGCAACGACTGCATTTATTGTTGGATTATCTGCAATCATCTGTTTCGTAGCATCAGCAGCTTCTGAAGCATTTGATACTGTACTTACAGAATCAATAATTCGAACATCCGCATGTTTCATTATTTCTTCAAGGAACCCACGCTCCCTTTCAATCGCATTCTTTGTATGTTTCTCAAAATTGACAATCCCAATATTTAATTGTCCATTTTCCATTGCGCGCAGTTCTCTAGCAGCAATGCGTCCACTTTCCACATTATCCGTCCCAATATGTTGGCTAACTCCTTCATAGGTTACACCACTATCAATCGTTATTACGATAATGCCTTCTTTGACCGCTTGTTCCAACAACTCATTAGATTTATTTTCATCAATTGCAGAAATTACAATAGCATCTGCTTTTGCATTAATTGCTCGTCGAATCAAATCATTTTGTGTATCATAATCTTCCTCATTTTGCGCACCTTCAAATGTTGTTCGAACATTGTATTCCGTTGCTGCTGTATTTACACCGCTAGCGACTTCGCGAAAGAAACTAGAACGTCCTTGCTTTGGAATTACTGCAATATAGTATTGATGATGACTTGTAGAATTCACACAGCTAGATACGCATACTATCATACATACACTAAGCAGAAGAATCGATATTTTTTTAATTTTCAAAAAGATCATCCTCCTCTCCTAAAACTGCAGGGAACGTAATGGTTACTTTTGTTCCTTCATCCAGTTCACTTTCTACTTTGACACCATATGCATCACCAAAATAAATCTTGATGCGATCATTTACATTCTTTAAACCAATACCATTTTTTCCATGTTGATCTTTACTTAAAATGGAAACAATTTGTTCTTCTGTCATTCCTAGACCATTATCAATAATTTCCATATGAATAATTTGATCCACTAGTCGTACATTGACTTGAATATGTCCTTCATCAATCATGCGATCAATTCCATGATAAATCGCATTTTCTAAGATTGGTTGAATCGTAATCTTATTTGTATAGTATTTAAGAGCACGTTCATCCACATCAAAGTCATATGTAAATTGATCTCGATATCTATATTTTTGAATTGTCAGATAATGGATTGCGTGTTCAATCTCCTCACGAATAGGAATCAGTTGTCGTCCTTTATTAATACTAATTCTAAATAGTTTAGCTAATGCGCCAACCATTTCAACCGCTTCATCCATTTTTCCTTGCTCACACATCCATTGGATGGAATCCAGTGTATTGTATAAAAAGTGTGGATTGATTTGTGATTCCAAGGCTTTCATCTCTGTTTTTCGTAATGTGATTTCTTCATCTTTTGCCTTTTTGATCAAGTTACGAATAATAACTACCATTTTAGAAAAAGAGAATGAAAGACGTTTAATCTCGAAAACACCACCTTGTGGTTCGTATACATATGAATCGACATTATTTTCAAATTCATTCATCGCACCTACCAATCGTTTAATTGGCTTTGAAACTTTTGTGGCAACAAACATACTTAATAATATAGAGATAATAATGAAGATACATGAAATTGCTGCTACATATACTTGAAACTCTTTGACTTGATCTGCAATAAGTTCATTTACATAACTTACACCAACAATACTCCACTGCCCATTATCGATTGATTTCTTCACATATATTGCACCATCAACAATTTCTTCTTTTCCTTTTAATTTACTAATAGTAGAAATATTTTCCTTAACAACTCCACTGTTGATCATTCTTTGTTTCGGATGATAAACGATATTGTTATTGTTGTCGATAACAAAACAGTATCCTCTTTGTCCAATTCCGATATTATCAACATAACTTGAGATGCCTGAGAATTTATAGTCGATGACTAAATACTGTGCATCGTCTAATACTTGCGTATCAACACCAACCCCCATAGTAACAACCCATGGATAGTAATTTTCAAATATACTTTCTACGTGTGGACGCATTGTAGAAATCGTATGTTGATTATTTAAAAACAATACATCATCAAAGGATAGATTTTCTACCATATTACTTTTGAGGTTGCGTCCATTATTTCCATATAGTAGTACACTTCCTGTACTATCATACAAAAAGACACCTTCCACATCATCTTCTAAATCTGTAAATACATTCAAATATGCTTGAATTTCTTCAACACTTTGCATATGTTGTACTTCATTCTTTACCTTTTTTACACGTGTTTCCATTTGTGCTTTTAAATCATCAATCGAATTTGCCGCTTGTAAAACCACTTGTTGTGAATTTCGCAATGCGCTTTCTTCAATGTTTTCAATATGTCCATTTAAGAAGAAGACAGATAGACTGATAATAATGGACAAAGATAAAGCAATCATCACAAATGCGATAATCAATTGTAAGGTAATCCCTTGCCATTTACGTCTACGCCACTTCATGGTTTGCTTCCCTTTGCATTTCACGTAATTTATTTGGAGAATCCCCGTAATAACGTTTTACGCAATAACTAAAGTAATGGGTATCGCTATATCCACAGGCATTCGCAATTTCCATGATTTTATTTGAAGTGGATAATAAAAGTTCTTTCGCTTTATGCATACGACGCTCTGTTAGTAGTGTTCCAAATGTACTATTCGTATTCTTTTTAATAATTGCACTTAAATAACTAGCACTGACATGCAACAACTGACTTGCTTTTGCAATAGACATATCTTCATCATGATACTGATTTTTAATTAGATCAAGAGCACTTTGTGCAAGAAGCTCACTTGCTTCTTTTCTTTGATTCATAATAATTCGATGTGCTTCTAAACTGACTTTTAAAATCTTATCTTTAATTTGCTCACTTCGTCCGCTTGTGCCATTAATATTTCCACCGTATACATAAGATAGAAATTGTTCCGTTTCTTCATTTGATGCAACTGCTGTAATAGCTTTACTAAGTGCTGCAAATATCTGCAAGGTAAACATATCCAAACTATGTTCTTGCATAAGTTCTGGTTTCATCAATACTTGCTTTACAAAATCATTAATTGCATCAGGTGTTCCTACTTTTACTAAATGCTCTAATTCTTCCACACTTTGACGAACAAAGGCAAAATCATTTTTTGTTAGTTTTGAAATATCGGATGCATATTGAATCGGTTCTTCTTGTTGACTAAAACGAAGTGCAAATAAGGCTTCATCATATGACTTGGATAAATCTAACCAGTTGTTATATGGCTGACTTACTCCGATTTCACAATCAAAGTTCAAAATACGTTTGGCACTTTGCACAAACTCAGTCGTAATAATTGGTAAACTTCGCTCCAATTCTTTTGTTGTTCCACTAACTACAACTACAATCTTTTTTCTTGAATAAAATGAACCATATAGCAAATACTTACCTAAGATTCCTTGTGTAAATTTGACATGTTTCTCTTGGGTTTGATTTTGTTTATCTTCATCCATAAACGTTAACACCATTGTTTGGTAATAGTTTTCCATACTGATGGAATTGGTTAAGTTTAGATTCATCGCTTCTTGTTTGATTGCCTGTTCATCATCTAAAGATGTAAATGTATGATTTTGATATAACATATGAGACATCAAAAAATCATTTATTTTTAAATGTTGAATCCTCTCACTTTGATCTTCTTGTGTTGAACCACGCAATAAATCAAAACGTTCATCGATTTTCTCACGAATCTTTACAAGTTCTATTTCAATTTCACTAGAAGAGAGAGGCTTTAATAAATAACTAATAATATTATATTGAATCGCTTGTTGTGCATACGAAAAATCATCATATCCACTAATAAAGACGATATTCATATATGGTCGGATATTTCTAGCCTGTCTAGCTAATTCGATTCCAGAAATAAAAGGCATTTGAATATCGGTAATGAGTAAATCCGGTTGCAAACGTTCCACTAACTCAAGTGCAACAGCTCCATTTTCCGCTTCTCCAATAACTTCGAATCCTAAACGATTCCAATCAATCGTATGAACTAATGCCTGTCGTAATTCGTATTCATCATCAGCAATAACAACTGTATACATAAATAATACTCCCCTCTGTATATTTCATTTTCATTATACGTATTGAACATAAACAATGCAATGCAACTCATTTTATAGTTGTAAAACTGCCGCTCTCACGACAGTTTAATTTAAGATTTTGTAAATGTGTAAGATGTTGTAGAAACAAAAGGTTCATTTGCTTTACATATAACATCTGGATGTTCTTGGTTATGAATTGCATCAGGTGCATAACTTGTTTCGATACATAAGGCACAATTTCCATGATATGCATGATTTTGTTTGCCTTGAATTGCTGGTTCATAGTTAGGAACATATAAGTGAAATCCAGGTAAATCTGTTTTTACAATCAGTTTATTTCCACTTTTTGCATCTTTTACAATAACTTCCTTTGGTTGATCTTCATCAAAAATAAAGAAATTATCAAATCCATCACATGTTTTGATTTGTTCATCTTCATCATGTTGCAATGCATCTACAATCGAACTTGTTGTACGAAAATCATGTGGTCGACCTTGTACTGATGCAATTTTACCTGTAGCTAAATGATCTGTTTGGTTTTCCATGAACGTGCTAGCTTGTACTTGCATCGTTTGATATTCAATACTGCCATTTCCTTCACCTTGTAAAGCAAAGTACATATGATTGGTTAAATTAATCAATGTATCTTTTGAAGGTGTTGCATGATAAGAGATGCTTAATGTTTCTTTATCTAATTGAAATACAACTTGCACATCTAAATCACCAGGATAGCCTTCTTCACCATCCGCACTTAGATATTGCATGCTCACACCGTTTGCAATGGTTGTCGCATGAAAGATCTTCTTATTAAATCCTTCTTTTCCACCATGCAAAGAATGAATTCCATCATTTGGATATAATTCGTAATCTTTACCATCTAATGAAAAGGTTGCATTTGCAATTCGATTTGCACACCGTCCAATTGTTGCTCCAAAATAATTTGGATTCTCATCATATAAAAGAATATCATCGTAGCCAAGTATGACATCTGTGCCATCTTTATACATCACAGAAACAACACTAGCACCTAGGTTTGTAATTTTGATGGTTAGGTATTCGTTTTCAAGTGTGTATAATAAAATATTACTTTTCTTATCAATGACTTCATTATGTATATTCATTTTGTCCTTCTTTCCTTTGATGACTAATCAATTGTTTTTAAGAATCGTGTAAATGCTTGTTGTCCTTCTACATCTTGTTTAAACACACCAGCATTTTCTAATACATGTAAAAATACCTGTCCTACTTCATCTTGTAACATCGTATCTACTTTGTTAGCATCGATATTTGCATGTTTTTCTAACAAGTTTTCATACCAGTTTTGATGAACACGAATTTCTGTAGGCAATTGTGCTTTTCCTTGAAGAAAACTTTCTTTAATCACATCTAATTCATGTACAAGACGTGCAGGTAACACTGCAAGTCCCATTACTTCAATTAAACCAATATTTTCTTTTTTAATATTATGATATTGCCTGTGTGGATGGAATATTCCATCTGGATACGTATCACTTGTTCGATTATTACGTAATACCAAATCCATTTCATATATATCATTTACTTTACGAACAATTGGCGTAATCGTATTGTGTCTTTCTCCATTTGTATTTGCTAGAACATGTACCTTTTCATCTGAATACTTCTTCCAATGTTCAAGTACATCACAAGCAAATGAAACCATATCTTCTTTATTTTTAGAGGTTGCGCGGATTACAGACATTGGCCAATTTAGACGACCATAATGTAAGTCTGCATATCTTGTGCTTCCATATTCATCAAGTGTGTTTGCTTTTGCCATTGCAAAGGTATAGTTTCCACCTTGGAAATGATCATGACTTAAAATACTTCCTCCCACAATTGGTAAATCTGCATTACTACCAATAAAGTAATGAGGTAAGAAATCCACAAAGTCACATAACGCTTGAAACGCATTTTGATCAATTGCCATCGGCTTATGTTCCTTATTGAAGATAATGCAGTGCTCGTTGTAATACACATATGGTGAATATTGCATAAAATATGTTTGCTCATTTAATCGTAAAGGAATTATACGATGATTGCTTCGTGCTGGATGACTAAGTGTTCCAGCATATCCTTCATTTTCCTTACATAACAAACATTTTGGATACCCTGTAGATTTTACATTCTTTGCGGCTGCAATATCTTTTGGATCCTTTTCTGGTTTTGCTAGATTGATTGTAATGTCAATTTTCCCATATGGTGTTGCAGTTTTCCACTTACGATTTAAACCCATTCGATCTTTTTGAATATAGTTTGTATGAATCGAAAAATTATAATATTGGTCACTTGCATGTTTAGGATGTTGCTCATAGTCCACATAAAATTTTTCAATAACCGTATGTGGTCTAGGAACCATTGTATTCATTAGTTTTGCCCGAAAGATCTCTTTTGTTGCTTGCAAGTCTTCTAATTTACCTGCTTCTAGTTGTTGTGCTTGTATATCATCAAGAATCTCCACCAATTCTCGATTTTCATGAACTTCTTGTAGTGCAAATGTATCAAGCCCTAATACATCCAATATTAAATTTGCGCTATATACAACTTCCTCATCCCCAATAAGGTTTGTATGTATACCATAATTTAATAATTCACTTACTAAGTAATCCATTAGTTTTGTCCTTTGTGAAAGTTCCAAGCACTTTCAATAATTGCTTTTACGTCTGTCCATGCTGGATTCCATCCAAGCACTTCTTTTGCTTTTTTATTCGAAGCAATTAAACGAGCAGGATCTCCTGCACGACGTGCTTCGATTTTACGATTGATTGAATTACCAACAACTTCACTCGCTGCATCAATGATTTCAAGTACAGAGAAACCAACACCATTTCCTAAGTTAAATACATTGCTTTCGTTTCCTGCTTTTAAATATTCTAGTGCACGTATATGTGCATCAGCTAAATCTAGAACATGAATGTAATCACGAATACAAGTTCCGTCAGGTGTATCATAATCATCACCAAATACAGAAATGAATTCACGTTTTCCTAATGGAACTTGTAGCACAAGTGGAATTAAATGCGTTTCTGGTTGATGTAGTTCTCCAATTTTCCCATTTGGATGTGCACCACATGCATTGAAGTAACGAAGTGCAACATACTTTGTTCCATATGCAACGTCACACCACTTCATCATTTTTTCCATTGTTAGTTTTGTTTCCCCATATGTATTTGTTGGATTGGTGATATCTGTTTCTTCAATTGGCATTTTTTTAGCATCACCATATGTTGCTGCAGTTGATGAGAACACAATATCCTTCACACCTGTTTCATGCATCACTTCAAGTAATATTTGCGTACCATAGACATTATTATCATAGTAAGCTAATGGTTTTTGCATACTTTCACCAACTAGTGAATTTGCCGCAAAGTGAATGACTCCATCGACGTTTTCTTTTTTAAATACATCAAGTAAAAATTCTTTATCTCTTAGATCACCTTTGTAAAAGGTTGCTTTTGGATGAATTAAACTTTCAAAACCCGTTTGCAAGTTATCCACGATAACAACTTCATACCCGCGATCAATTAATGTGTAAACCGTATGTGAACCGATGTAACCAGCCCCACCTAATACTAGTACTTTCATCATTATTCCTTCTTTCTTTACGCAAATACTTTATATCCACCAAATGGACGGACTTTTAATACATAACAACTACCTTCACCAAATACTGCTTCAATTCCTTGTTTGTATGCTGTAAGCATTTCATTTGGTACAAATGCTTGAATCGTTCCAGCAAATCCTCCACCATGTACACGACATACACCTTTTCCTTGAAGTAAGTATTCACTCATCGCAAGACCAGTTGAGATATTTTGCTCATTGATGTTTTTATTTGAGTATACGTTTTGTAAGTATTTAAACGAACTACCTCCACTTGCCTTTACTAAGTTTTTAAATGTTTCAAAATCGTTTGCCTTTAATGCAGCTACTTCATCAACCACTCGATCATTATCGCCAAAGAAATGATATGCACGAAGTACTGGTCGATCACCAATCGCATTACGGATATCTCCTACATTTGCATAGAATTCATTTGGATCTACTTCACGTAATACATCTTTTCCAAAATAGTTTGCTACTTTTTTCATATCTGCAGGTACAGATGCATATTCATCTGTTAAATCTGCATGACTTCCTTTCGTATCAACAATACATAAGCTGTGATTTGAAGAGTCAAAATCAAAGTCTACTTTTTCGACAATTGGGTTTTTTGGATCCTTGAAGTCAATTGTAATAAAACTTCCTACAGAACTAGCCATTTGATCCATCAAACCACAAGGTTTCATAAAGTATTCATTTTCAGCATATTGACCAATTTTCGCAATATCGACTGCAGAAATACTTCCTTCGTTATATTCATGTGAAAGAATCGTTCCAAGTAATGTTTCAAATGCAGCACTACTTGATAACCCAGCTCCTTCAAGGACATCACTTGTCATATACGCTTCAAATCCACCAATAATTCCACCTTTGTTTTTGATACCTGCTGCAACACCACGAATAATTGCTTCAGATGTTCCTGCTTCTTTTTCATTGATGTCTAAGATTGCAGCATTTACTGGTTTGATGTTAAACCCTTCTGAATCTACCACAATGACATCGTCATCACGTTTTGCAACTACAGCAATCGTATCTAAATTTACTCCAGCAGCAAGTACACGTCCACGTTGGTGATCTGTATGATTTCCACCAACTTCACTACGCCCAGGTGCAGAGTATACACGAACCTCTTTATCACCAAAATGATCTTTGAATGTTTCAAGTGCAAGTACATAACGTGCTTTTTGACGTTCAATTACACTTTCATCCACATATAATTCCAATAAATCTGCATCATGTTTTCCGGTTTTCATTTCTTCAATGAGTGTTTGAATGTTTGCCATTTTATTTTCTCCTTTACGATTTGGCTGCTGATTCACGAACAATCAGACTTGTATTTAAGACAATGCGTTTTCCACGTTGTCCTGTTTCAATATTTTCTAAAACCAATCCACCTGCATTATAGCCAAGTAGATGCATATGTTGATCCACGGTAGTAAGCATTGGACTACAATATTTACTTAGTAAGGTATTATCAAACCCAATAAGTGCAAGATCTTGAGGTATTTGAATTTGTAACTTCTTACATGCACTCATACATCCCATTGCCATCAAGTCATTACAACAAAAGATTGCATCATATCTTTGCTTGGATAATACGTCATAGAGTAGTCTAGCTGTATTTTCAATTACTTGCGCACTATTTCCATCTCCACTAGTCACAATCCGGTTTGTTGCATCTAGTGAATGTTGTGCACAAAACTCGATGAAAATTTCTTGTTTGATATCGTATGAATAACTATCATTTCCTCTAACAAAAAGAATATCTTTATGTCCTATTTCCCAAAGAAAATCAAGTGCTTCTCTAGTTCCTTTTACTTCATCACTTAAAACAAAAGAGAAATCACTGTGACTTGGATCTCCGTTAATAAAGATTAGTGGAACATTTCCAACAATACTTTTGAAATTTTCTTGATCCATATTTTCCGTAACCGGGTCAGCAATAATAATCCCAGCAACATTTCTTGCAATTAAGTTACGTACACAAGCAAGTTCCATATCCTTTTGGTTTTTTGAAAACGTTAATAATAACGAATAGTTTTTCTCATTTAAAGCGCGTTCGACTCCATTTACAACCTCAGAGAAGAACATGTTATCAATACTAGGTACGATCACTCCGATTGTTTTTGATGCACCAAGCTTAATTTCCTGCGCTTGTACATTTGGCACAAACTGTAATTCATCAATTACTGCTTGTACTTTTTCCTTTGTTTTTATATTTACTGGATAATTTCCATTTACTACTCTTGATACAGTAGCTACAGATACACCAGCTTTCTTTGCGACATCATGTATTGTTACTTTCATAGACTGCCCCCTTACATATTTATAGTAAACGTTTACTATAATCGTGTCAATATGTTTGTTAATTTATACAAATGACTTGTTAAATAAGACAAATATGCATAGATAACGTTTACTATTTCATTTTAATAAAAAGGTTAGTCATAAAACCAACCTTTTTATTGATTATCATAAGTCAGAGATTCGAAACTTTATATATTACGATAGTTTAGTCTTTTTCTTACTGTGATGCCTACTATACTAAGTGAAGCCAGCACAAGAAGTAACCATGCGGCTTTATTACTTGCATCAAAAGTTGCAATACTTGGATTCTTTGATGCTTCGTTGTTTTTTGTATTATCATTTTGATTATTAATATTTTGATTTTTGTTACTTAAATCATTATTTTCTTTATCACTTTGATTATTCTGTTTATTTTCGTCACTGCTATCTATTTGAAGCTTCTTAAGATCTGCTTGCTTTTGTGTTAATAATTGAATTGCTTCATCAACTTGTTCTTGTGTTGCTTGCACATCATTTAACACAAATTTTGCATGATCTAAAGCAGTTACATAGTTTACCCAAGTTGATGATGTATAAAGATCTGCTTGTTCCAGTGGAATTGCTTTGTCGATTAGCTCTTGTAAGTTATCTTTATTAACTATGCTCAATTTCTCTTTTGTAACAAGTTGCCAATCATCACTAGTTCCCCAACTGAACGCTTCTGCTTTTACATACAGACCAACTTTTACTGTCGCTTCGGATTCCAAATCAAAAGTAATCGTTGGTTCTTGCCAATTGCACCAACCATCAAGTTCGATACGTTGTTTGTGATTTTTCTCTCCATCGATTTCAATAAATGAATAAATATCTGAAGTATCTGTATTTGCCCCACCTTGAATATGTAGTGTGAATTTATGTTTACCTGCTGGTAGACTCACTTCTTGACTTATCTCAAATTCAATTGGTTCCTCATTATAAAAGTGCACACTATAATCACCAGTAAGTGGATCATCCGTTTTACGAGATACATAACTTTGCGATATATCATACATTGTCATATCTTCATCTTCAAATCCTGGATTTTGGAGAAGGTTTATTACATCTACTTCAGGTTCTTCGTTGTAACCTGTAAAAACATACTTATATACATTCAATGAAGGTAAAGCATGTCCAGCAAAATCAAACATCGCTTGATTATCAACTTCAGTACCACCATAGTTTGAAGTAGTTGCAATCCCACTACCTGTAGGACTTTTATCATATGATGTTGCAGCTTTTGTTGCCCATCCTGATCCATACGTTTCCCATAACGCTAAGTTATCAGCGCGTTTTCCTTTTCCTTCGTTTACTGGAATCCAAGTATTCTCCCAATAAAAGACACCAATCCCTTTATTGTTCTTTACATCATTATTTACGGTATTAACAACATCTCTAAACATATCCGCTTGGCCATCAACTGAAGCTTCATATCCTTTAAGTTGGTTTGTGTTTTTAATTAAGTTTGCTTGATCATCACCATCTGCCAATGTATAAGGATACGCTGTTTCGGCTACCATCACCTCTTTATCAAAATCATCAGCAATTCGATTTAATTGCGTTGATAATTGTCCTAAAGTTCCATGCCACACTGGATAGTATGAAGTAGCAACAACATCAAAGTCTACTCCTGCATCATATAATTCTTTTGTATAATTATATGGATTTCCTTTTTCAGGATTTGTAAAATGTACTACCACTTTAATATCTGAATTTACATCACGAATCGCTTTACTTCCTGCATGAAACAACTTAACTTTATTTTCTAGTTTTGTTTCTCCACAGATTCCCTGACCTGTTGTCTCATTTCCTACTTGAACCATACCAACATCAACACCAGCTGTTTGAAAAGCTTCTAAACTTTCTTTTGTATAATTGTATATTTCAACAGCTTTTTGATCTGCTGATAATCCTTCCCATGCTTTTGGTGCATTTTGACGACCTGGATCTGCCCAAAAATCTGAATAGTGAAAATCAACTAAGAGTTTCATTCCATTTGCAGTTGCACGTTCTCCGATTTCAATCGCTTTCGCTAAGTCGGAGTTTCCTCCACCATACCCATTGCCATTTTCATCATATGGGTCATTCCATACTTTTACACGAATGTAGTTGACCCCTGCATCTGCCATAATCTCAAACACATCTTGTTCTACTCCATCAAAGTTATAGTACTTCCCTCCACTATCTTCAACAGATATTACACTTGATGCATCTGCACCCAGTATAAAATCACTACTCAAATTATCTACTTTTTGAACACTTATTTCTTCATTTGCATCTTCATCTTTCATCATTGTAGGATGTTTATAGTTCGCTAAACATGTAAGCACAATGAAAACACCCATTAAGAATATGGTTCCATTTTTAATTATTTTATTCATTTTTGTCCCCTTTTTTCACACATGAATTTTACTTATACTAATTCTGTAAAATCCTTAATTACCTTTTTTACATAAGGTAGTTTCTTATAAATCTCATATTGATTTGCTGAATCGACCACAACAATATTGCGACATCCAGCTTCTGCTGCATTTTTTATCCCACTGATAGAATCTTCGATAACTAGAATATCTTCAATTGGTGTATGTAATTTTTTTGCTGCATTTTTAAACATTGCAACTTTGTTTTTATAAGTTCCATCATCAAATATAATATCAGATGGTTGAATCCAAACATCTAAGCCAAAAGATTCTATAAAGAAATCGATGTTTTCCTTTATTGATGCACTTGCTATTGTAAATGGTATATTTTGGCTTTTGAGTTTATCAAAATATTCTACACTCCCCTTAACCAAATGAAATGTATCCGTATCTTTCTTACAAAAATCTCTATATATTTCTTCTTTTAGTAAGGAATACTGTTCCATCTGTTGGGCAGTAGCTTTACCATCCAACATATATTGGATAACTTTGTTGTTTGGAACACCATTAATGTGTTCCAACAACTCAGCTTCTTGAAGTTCGATTCCACGTAGTTTTTTTGAAATTTCTCCCCACGCTTTAATATGTTTGTCGTTATCAAAAAACAACGTTCCATTGAAATCGAAAATGACTGCTTTATAATCTATATTCATTCTAACTCCTTTGTTTGTGAGATACGTTTATACCAATATGCAGATGCTTTTGGATAACGTTTTTGACTTTCATAGTCAATGTAGAATAGACCATAACGCTTATTGTATCCATTTGTCCATGAGAACATATCCATTAACGACCAGATAAAATATCCTTTTACATTTACTCCTGATTCTACTGCTTTAAGCAAGTAATATAAGTGTCTTCTTACATAGTCAATTCTTGGTGTATCATCAATAATCCCATCTTCAAAATCATCTTTGTAACCCATACCGTTTTCTGTGATATAGATTTCTTTATAGTTTGGATACTGTAACTTAATTCGAAGTAACATATCAAACATACTTTCAGGATGGATTAACCAATCCCAATCCGTACGATCAATTCCATCTTTTTCCATACGTTCCCCAACGCCTTGCAAACGGAATCGAGAGGTACCTTTCTCACCAGTTCCATTATGGAAAATATCGTTTTCTCCATCATACGCTTGAATGAAACGACTTTGATAATAGTTCATTCCAAGATAGTCATTTACCTTTGCTGCTTTACGCATCACTTCTAAATCTTCATCACGAATGATAATCTTCCCACCTTGTAAAGATGCTAATTTATTTGCAATTTCTAATGTCTCACAACTGTATTCCCCTAAGAATGTAGCATCAAGTAAAAATTGATTTTGCAACACATCTTCATTTTTGGCTGCTTGAATATCTTCAATTTTCAACTCATTAAACGGATATTTATACTCAAGTGATTGTACAACACCGATTTTTCCTTCATAGTTTTTTTCTTTATACACCAAGACTGCTTTTGCATGCGCTAGCATCATATTATGCATGGCTTGAAATGCTTTGGTTACATTGTATTTTTCTCCATATGGAAACGTCCCTTCAATATATTGATTTGTTGCAACTGCCCATATTTCATTGAAAGTAAACCAATATGTGACTTCATCTTTGTATTCTTCAAAGCAGAATGCTGCATATTTCACAAATGCATCAATGGTATCATTACTTAAGAAATCTCCGTTTTTGTACAATCCGATAGGTGTATCAAAATGATGTAATGTAACAAATGGTTCAACCCCGTTCTTGCGACATTCCTTAAACACATCATGATAGTAATCAATACCTTGTTGATTGATAGCGCCAGTTCCATCTGGAAAGATTCTTGCCCAAGAAATAGAAATACGAATTCCATTAACTCCAAACATTTTGCACAACTTCAAATCAACTGGATATTGATGATAGAAATCACTTGCTGGATTTGCTTGGAATCGTCCTTTTTCTTCTAAAAACTCATCCCAAGACACAGCCCCTTTTCCATATGCTCGTGTGCTTCCTTCACATTGATATGCTGCAGTCGCTCCACCAAAAATAAAATCTTCTGCGAATTTCATGTTTACCTCCAAATTTCAAACCTATATTTGGAAAGTAACAGTTAAGTTACTTTCCGTATTCATTATTTTTATTTTTCTAATACATCCAAAATAAAGTTCACAGCTCCTTTTGGATCTTTTGTTAATGCGATATACTGTGCACCTTTTGTTGCTACAACTTTAATACCTAAATCTTTTGCTGCATCTTTGACTTCATCTAAGTGCGATTGAACTTGTGGTGATAAAACCACAACATCGAAGTTTTTAAGAATGTCATAATGTGACCCATACGCTCCAGCTTGTGCAGTCATTGGTGTTCCAGATTCTTTTGCACCTTCTTCAATTGCATTTGCAAACATTGCACTTGTTCCTGCACCAACGCAAAGTACAAGTACATTTACATTATCTGTAAGTTCTTTACGTACTTTTTCTACTGTAACTGTTGTCTCTTGTGCATCCATCGTTTCAAGTTCTTTTGCCTTTTGCGCTTCTTCGATTAGTAAACTATCATCATATGCTTTAATAAATGGTAAATATATTATTGAATCCACAACAATAAGAACAACTGCTAATACAACTGCTAAAATACTAACTCCGGTTCCAAGGATCAACCCAACTGGTGCTGGCGTTGCCCATGGAAGTACGTACATAAATGAATCCATATTCAAGACATCTACAAAGAACTTGAAGATACTAACATTTACCATTGGTGCTAATAAAAATGGCACAAAGAAGTATGGGTTCAATACAATCGGTGTAGCAAATAGCAATGGCTCATTTACTGCAAAACATACAGGCACAAATGATGCTTTACCAACTGCTTTTAATTGTTTTGATCTTGCAAATAACATGAATAAGAATGGAACAACTAATGTAGCTCCTGTACCACCCATCGTACCAACAAAGTTTCCTAACCCAACTGTAAGTACATTTGATGCATGTTCACCTGCTTTGAATAACTGTAAGTTTGTTTCTACATTTGCATAAATAATTGCGGCAATTGCAGGTTCAACAATTGATGGTCCATGTACTCCAACAAACCAGAACATTGCCATAGCTCCCCAAATAATACAAATCCCTAAATATCCATCAGCAGCACTAAATAATGGTTGTAATAATGTAATGACTGCTTCAGCAAATGTCGTTCCTACTGTATATGTAGTAACAACATCAATAATCACACAAATAAGTACTGCAAATGAGAATGGGAAAATATCTCTAAACATTTGTGATATTGTTCCTGGAACTTCTTTAGGCATACGAATCGTAATGTCTTTCTTAACACAGAAACGATATACCCAACATGTAATAAATGCTGCGATAAAACTTGCAATTAAACCTTTTGTTCCCATGAACGCAGTTGAGAAGTTTCCATCAACTTGCGCAACACTTAGGAATAAGAATCCACAAATACTTGCCAACATAACGGATACTGGATTGATCTTTTTGTTTTGTGGCATTTTACGGTTCATTGATTCTGCTAAACAACGTGCTGTTGTTGCAGTTACAAGCAACCCAACAACTCCCATCGTATATCCATATACTTTCCATAACCAAGTAGATACTTCCTCTGGCCATGCAAATCCGAAAATTTCAGGAATTGCTGCTGCTAGAATGAATACACTAGAGAATAGAATTGCAGGCATTGCTGTTAAAAATCCATCTCTAATTGCCCCTAAATAAATGTTTTGTGCTAATTTATCAAAAAACGGTTTTGCTTTTTCAATTTGGCGAATAATTCCCCCCATATTTATTTCTCCTCCTTTTGTTTGTAAAGTTCAATAAAATCAGTAACGATATCTCTTAGTAAAATCGTAGTCATTAAATGGTCTTGTGAGTGAATAAAAATAAATCCAAGTTCCATTTCTTGACCAGCTGCTTCCTCAGCTAAAATCTTTGTTTGTGCTTGATGTGCAAGATTAAGATTTTCATCAGCTTCCTGTAATCGTGCATCCACATTTTCAAAATTTCCTTTTCTTACTTCTTTTAATAATTCAAGAAGTGAACTTCTTGCATCTCCTGCGTAGGCTACGATTTCAAAACCTACCATAATCAATTCGCTTTTTTCCATCGATTATTTCTCCTTACTTTTAAATTTTGATACATCGGTAATTCGTTTCAAACAATAGAAGCTCTTTCATATATATAAGATTCATATGCATAAGAGCCAACACGTATCAATCTCATATATACTTCCCCTATGAAGCAAAAGTTTGAATTCCTTGTATATTCAAATTGTAAACGCTCACAAAAAATGAGTCAACACTTCCAAACATTTTTAATCAAATAAAAACGCATTAATTTCAATATTTGTTTGATTTTCGACACAGAACTATAATAATTGTTTGTTTTTGTTTGTTTCTTGTTGACTATGAGTATATCAGGGTGTATATTCAAAGTAGATAGAAACTATAAATATAGGAGATAGAACATGTTAAAAAGAGAACGTTTATTAAAAATATGCAACATGGTAAACGAATTTGGAATTGTAACTGTAAATGATATTATCAATGCACTTGATGTATCAGATATGACTGTGCGACGTGACTTAGATGAACTTGAGAAATCCGGGAAACTTCTACGTATACATGGTGGTGCGCAGAGTTTAACCTTTTCATTAGACCATGAATTGTCACACGTTGAAAAAGCAACTGTTCAATCTATAGAAAAACAGCAAATCGTAAAACATGCGAGTTCCCTTATAAAAGAAGGAGAGACTATTTTCTTAGGACCAGGAACAACGATTGAAATGTTGGCAAACCGAATTCGCGGTAGAAACATTCGCGTAGTTACAAACAGTTACCCTGTATTTGAAACGCTCATTAATCACAAACCAACAGAAGTAATTCTTACAGGTGGTGAATATCGTAGTCATACGGGAGCCTTTGTCGGTCCTATTGCAAATTCCATTTTACTTAAATTGAAATATACAAAAGCTTTTATTGGTTGTAATGGTATTTTCAATAGTCAAATTACAACATACTCACTTGAAGAAGGTGAAGTTCAGGCAATTGCTTTAAGCAATTCTCGCAATCGATATTTACTTGCAGACTATAAAAAGTTTAATCGTGAGGATTTTTATGTATACTATGATTTACATGATTTTGATGCAATTATCACCGATCAAAATCTAAGCAAAGATACGCAAGAACACTACCAACAATATACTGACATTATTATCGCAAGTACAAAGTTTTAAAAAGGATGAACTCCGATATGAAGTTCACCCTTTTCTTATACCCATTGATTATTGTTTTTAGAATAACGATTCATAATGTAACGATAAATGATTAACAGAAATAAAGCAGCAGTAATCCATGCCGCTGGACTTGCTAAACAAATCACATCATAGCTTTTCATACCAGCACCAATAAACCCTACAACAATTCGTGCAAGTAGTTCAACGACACCTGCAAACATCGGTAGAAAACCAAATCCCATTCCTTGAATTCCACTACGATACGATAAGATAATATGTAATGGCACAAAAGTTAATCCTACATACAGCATATATGTATCAACATAACCAATAATTCGATCCACATGATTACTTACAAATAAATACGTTACATACTTACCAAAAAAGATAACAACGATTCCAATAACAACGGAATATGTAATTCCAAAGATATTTGCTGCTTTGAATCCTTCTTTGATTCGATCCAAACGACTTGCTCCCATGTTTTGTGCACAATACGTTGCCATCGTTGTTCCTATAGATGCTAACATCTGTGTTGCAACTTGTTCAATTTTAACTGCAGCTGCAAAACCTGCAGCAGGAATGCTTCCAAGTGTATTTAGTGCACTTTGTACAACGATGGTTCCAATTGCAGTAATTGAAAACTGTAATGCCATGGGTAATCCAATTGCAAGTTCACGACGAATCAAATATCCATTTAATTGCCAATGCTTCTTACGTGTATGAAACTCTGGCACTTTCTTAAGTATGTAATACAAACATAAAAGTCCAGACACACCTTGTGAAATTACAGTTGCTAGTGCTGCCCCATCTGCTCGCATTTTAAATATAATAATAAACACTAAATCTAAAATGACATTTAAAGCTGCAGCTAACACAAGAAAGTATAATGGACGTTTACTATCACCAATTGCACGCAATAATCCAGCTAGTAAATTATAGAGCACTTGCCACACAATCCCTAAGCAAATGATATACATATATCCATACGCATCTTGATACATATCTTGTGGTGTATTCATAAGTTCTAATATTCCATCAAGAGAATAGATACTTACAAATGTTAGGATAACAGAAACGACAATAGAAATAATACATGCCATAGCAAAAGACTTTTTGATTTCTTCATGATTTTTTGCACCAAAGAAGTTGGCAACCACGACCCCAAACCCACTTGTTAGTCCCATCAAAAAACCAATGATTAAAAACACAAGCGTTCCACAAGATCCCACTGCCGCTAATGCTTCATGACCAACAAATTGACCAACGATTAACGTATCTGCTAAATTATAAAACTGTTGAAATAATCCACCTAAAAATATCGGCATGGTGAAAGCCACAATTATACGCATTGGCTTTCCAGTAGTCATATCACTTCGTCCACTCATAAGCTTTCCCCCCCAATAAAAATCTTTCCCCATTATACTTCTTTATACTACATGAAACAATATGTACATCGCATAATTCGCACACTATTTCTTTATAAAGCGATTGCTTTCTGATAGCCATAATCCAAGTAAGGTTAAACCTGCTCCAATAAGTAAAACTGGTGTTAATTTCTCATCAAGAATGATAACTGAAGAAACAAGTGTTACCACCGGAACTACATAGATATACACACTACTTTTTAAAGCACCAAGAATTCGTACTGCTTGATTCCATGTCACAAAACAAATCGCAGAAGCCCCAACACTCAAAAATAGTAGATTTGCAATTACAGGTACAGACTGAAAGTCTTCAAGCTGAATATGAAAATCCATAAAAAATAAAAACGGCATCATAAATAGTAATCCATACATAAATATATGACGTGTCATTTGTATAGTCGGAAACCCCAAATCACTAATTTTACGAATACATATGGAATAAACTGCCCACGCTAATGCAGCAAGTAAGGCTAGAAAATCTCCTACTGGATTCAATGAAATACTTTGATCACCAGGCAAACTAATAAGTATTACACCAATCATTGCCGCAACAAAACCGATATAAAACTGAATTTTTGGCTTTTCTGTTTTAAGAAATATAGTGGCAAGAATACTTGTGAAAAATGGTGCAATTGTAATAATAATGCCAACATTAGAAGCACTTGTCATAGTTAGTGCAATGTTTTCAAGTAAATAGTACAGTGTAATCCCACTAATTCCTGCTCCTACAAAAAGCAATTGATGCTTTGCTTCCATCTTGATTGGTTTTGGATACATCAAATAAAGTAAAATGAACGCAATCACAAAACGAATAAACAAAATTTCGACAGGAGAAAAATACGCTAAAAGTACTTTTGTTGAAACATAGGTAGTTCCCCAAATAATAATAGTTATCATAGCTAAGATATGACCGAATACTTGATCTTGCTTTTTCATATAATCCCCCACATTTTTGTAAAACAATAGAGATATTATACTTCATGCGATTCATACTTGTATATAGTGAATGAATACGCATATAATAAATGTATAACAATAAAGGAGATACAATGAACTGGGAACCATGGACTGGATGTTATCCATTAAGTGATGGATGCAAAAACTGTTATTTTTACGGACCACACGCGAAACGTTATGGTCAAAATGAAATAACAAAAACCGATAAATTTGATTGGCCAATTCGCAAAAAGAAAAATGGCGAATACAATATCAAGGGAGATAAAATACTCGCTACTTGTTTTGCGACTGATTTTTTCTTGCCAGAAGCGGATGAAATGCGAAAAGAAGTTTGGGCGATGATCAAAGAACGCCAAGATATCGATTTTCTAATACTCACAAAACGAATTGATCGTTTTTATGAATCGCTACCTGAAGATTGGGGAGACGGTTATGATAATGTCAATATTGGTTGTACAGTTGAAAACCAAGAAATGGCAGATCAACGCTTACCTCTATTTATTTCATATCCGATAAAACGACGCTTTGTTGCATGCGCACCATTGCTCGGTCCTATTGATTTAACAAACTACATACATGCAATTGATCATGTTTCGGTTGGCGGTGAAACAAGCCGGGAAGCACGTGTTTGCGACTATCAGTGGGTATTAGACTTGCACGAACAATGTAAGCAAGCAAATAAAACCTTTTGGTTTAAAAACACGGGTTCACAATTTCTACGTGATGGCATCATTGAAAAAGTAAATCCATTTAAACAAACAACGTATGCTAAAGAACTTGATATTAACATATCCGATGGGAAACCATTATTCTAAAAAGCCTGAAGACTCAATTCTTCAGGCTTTTACTCAATTATCCGTTATACGCTTTTTTGTATACTTCAAGAACTTCTTCATAATTACAAGCTCTTGGGTTTCCTGGTGTACATGCATCTGCCATTGCTGATGTTGCAAGTTCACCTAAATCTTCTTCTTTCACTCCAATTTCTTTTAATGTCGCTGGAATGTTTACATCTTTTGATAATTGTTTTACTGCATCAATTGCTGCTTGACGATATTCGTCTTGTGACATTTCATCTACATTTGCCACACCCATTACACGTGCAATTTCACGATATTTTTCACCAGTGTAATCTTTGTTGTATTCCATTACATATGGAAGTAATACTGCATTTGCAATACCATGTGCAGTGCCATAGAATGCTCCTAGTGGGTGTGCCATTCCATGTACAACTCCAAGACCAACATTTGAGAATGCCATACCTGTCATATATTGAGCAAGTGCCATGTCTTCTCGTCCTTTTGGATCATTATTTACCGCATCACGTAGACTTCTTGAAATAATTTCAATTGCTTTTAAGTTTAACGTATCTGCTAGTTCCCATGCTGCTGCAGTTGTATATCCTTCAATTGCATGCGTTAATGCATCCATACCGGTAGCAGCAGTTAATCCTTTTGGCATACTTGCCATCATATCAGGATCAACAATTGCAACTACTGGAATATCATGTACATCTACACAAACGAATTTACGTTTCTTTTCTGTATCTGTAATTACATAGTTGATTGTTGTTTCTGCAGCTGTACCAGCAGTTGTTGCTACTGCAATCATTGGTACTGCTTTATTTTTTGTAGGTGCAACACCTTCAAGACTTACCACATCACTAAATTCTGGGTTGTTGATGATAATCCCAATTGCTTTAGCTGTATCTTGTGGTGAACCACCACCGATTGCAATAATGTAATCCGCATCTGCTTTTTTAAATGCTTCGACTCCATCTTGTACCATTTTTACTGTTGGATTTGCTTCTACTTCATCAAAAATTTCATATGGTAATGAAGCTGCATCTAATAAATCTGTAACTTTTTTAACGACACCAAATGTAACCAAATCCTTGTCAGTAACTACAAGTCCTTTCTTAAATTGACGTGCTTGTACTTCAGTTACAATCTCATTGATTGCTCCTTTTCCATGATAACTTGTTTCATTTAAAATAAATCGATTTGCCATAACCTGACCTCCTATATGAAAAACGATACGCCTTTTTCTTATTTCTTGCAAGTATTTCGTCTTCACGTTCATAAGTTTTTTCTTTATAGCATCTACTAAAAAAGCAACCATATGGCTGCTTGATTACTATTTATCTAAACGTTTGTATACGTCGATAAATTCATTTGCTAGAATTTTAAATGCTTCTGCACTCATTAATTGATCTTCTGCATGAAGCAATAATAAAGTAACTTTTTCAAGTTCTCCATTTGCTTCTTGTTGGATCAATTTTGCGTGTGCGTGATGCCCTTCTGTAAAGAACTTTTCACCTTCACTAATTGATGCTTCCGCTTTTTCATAATCCCCTACTTTCGCATGTTGAATCGCTTCAATAAAACAACTTCTTGCGCCACCAACATTTGAAATAATTTGAAAACAAACTAATTCTAATCCTTCCATACATTCCTCCATTTTTATGTCATTTTGACTTATGTGTAGTATATCATATATTGATTCTTGCTACACAAAAAAATAGAAATACCGAAGCATTCCTATTTCAAAGTTATTTACTTGTACTTCCAAAACCACCATTACGAACGCCAGTTGCATCATCATCTTCAACAATTCCATATTCCATGAAGATTCCTTGCATGAATCCATCATGTGCTTTTAATGAAATGGTTTTATTTTCATTTGAGTCGTTTGTGATTTTCGCAAAGATGTGACCTTCATTATCACTATAGAAATAATCAGCATCAATAATACCCACAGTATTATTTAGTTGTAGACGGAATTTAAATCCAAGTCCACTACGTGGATATAATTGTAATACCCAGTTTGCTAACATTTCAACACGAATTCCTGTTGGAATTAATTTAGTTTCATTTGGTGCTAGTTCTAAATCAAAAGGTAAGAAAAAGTCATACCCTGCACTTTGTGCAGTTGCTCGTTTTGGCAAACAGATTGCGTCATACATTTCATGTACATCTTTACCATCAAAACTTGAACTAAATTGTTCATAACTCACCTTGTGAAATTTCGCTACTTTTTTCATGGATTCTCCTTATACTTCAACAATTTTCTCTTGTGCTCTTGTGGCTTTCACATCAATCACTTTTTGATTTGATGATCCTACCCAAGGGGTTGTTGGTGAAAGTTGAGCTTCAATAAATTTCCCATCAACTAACACATCGATGTATGCCATTAATTCAATATCTTTGACATCATCGTATAGATATCCAGTATACACCCAAATACTTTTCTTTGGAAATTTTTCTTTTAATTCTTTAACCAATTCGGTTACATCTTTACGGTTGTGTAAGTTTAGTGGATCTCCTCCACTAAGGGTTACACCATCAATGTAATCATTATCTAATGAAGCAAATAATTCTTGTTTTGCATCATCATCAAATACGATTCCACCTTGTAAAGACCAAGTGATTGGATTGTGACATCCAGGACACGCATGATCACAACCAGCTAACCATAATACTGAACGTAATCCCTTTCCATTTAGCATATCGTCTTTTGTAATATTGTGATATCTCATAAACTACATCGATTTTCTCTCTTTTATTTCTGCCATTTTCGCATCATTTAAACGAGAATCTCCTTTTACACGTGAGTATGATAAATATCCATTCATACGATCAATTTTAGTTAAGTTTGCACTTCCACATTTTGGACATACTTCCATTTCTAATTCTTCATGTCCACATTCTTCACAATATGCTAATGATAAGTTAACTCCTTCATAGAATCCCATTCCCATGGCTCTACGTACTAACGTTTTAATTGCATCCGTATTGTATCCAATTGGATATTTTACGTATTGAATTTTACCACCGTTAGCTAAATCCCAGAAACGTTTTTCTAAGTTTTGTTTTTCGATCGGTGAAATATCTTCTGTAACATGACAGTGGAATGAATTGCTTACATATTCACGGTCACTTACATTTTCAATTACACCGTATTTTTTACGGAATTGTTGGATTTGTAATCCACATAGACTTTCTGCTGGAGTTCCATAAATTGCATAAAGTCTTCCATCTTCTTTTTTGAATTGTTCAATTTTCTTATTGATGTATTCAAGTACTTTTAAAGCAAATCCTCCATCTTGAACTAATGAACGTTTGTTGTAAAGTTCTTGTAATTCATTTAACGCAGTGATTCCAAAAGATGCTGTTGCACTTTCAAGAATTGGTTTGATTTTGTCATGTAAACCTAAGTTTCCACCAGCAAAACCACCTTCACAGTATGCAAGAGGGTTCACACTTGCTTTCATTTCTCCTAGGTAGTCATATGTACGTAAGTGTAAGTTACGAATAAGTTCCATATATCCATCTAACACTTCGTAGAAATCACGACTTTCTTGTTGGGCTTTCGCTAAAATCATTGGTAAGTGTAATGAAATCGCACCAATGTTAAAGCGACCAACAAAGAATGGTGAATCGTTTTCATCTGCTGGTTCAAGTCCACCACGACGGTAGTAAGGACTTAAAAACGCACGACATCCCATAGGTGAAATTATTTCACCATATTTTTTGTAGATGCTAGGTACATATCCTTCACCAGTTAAACTCAACCAGTCTGGATACATTGTTTTTGAACTACATTCAATACCTTCATTAAATACATTTTCTAATGGCTTACCTTCTCCGTGTAAGTTTTCATCATATAAGAATACAAGTTTTGGGAACAACACTGGTTTTTTGTGTCCTTTCTTTCCTTGTCCTTCTTTACGTACACGTAACATTTGAATACTTGCCATTTGTTCGAATTCACTTTGTCCAATTCCCATTGACATCGTAATAAATGGGTAATCTCCTCGACTACTTGAAACAGAGTTAAACTTGTATTCCCATCCTTGGAAACCTTGTCTAAAGTCTCTTTCAATGTCTTTCATTGTGATTTCTTTTGCTTTTTGTTCATCTAAACCTAAATCTGTATAGTGTTTTAAATAGATCTTGTATGATTTTTCAGCATATGGTTTTAAAATCGTTTCTACATTAGGAACGGTAAATCCACCATATTGTTGACTTGCTGCACTAAGGACAATATCCCCAATAACATCAAAAGCAACATCTAATGTTTTTGGTTCATTGTACCAAAGGTTTCCCATCTCAAACCCACCACTTAGTACATTTTGCACATCAAATAAACAGCAGTTCATCGTATCACGACGTGCACTCATATCATGAATATAAATATATCCATCACGAATTGCTTGTAGTTCTTCTGTTGTTAAGAAGAATTTTTTGTATAGTTCCTTATTTAATTCATTAAATATTAATGAACGTTTTGTCGAAACTAATGCGCTGTCTGTATTTGAGTTTTCTTTGTCTCCAATATACATAATGCTTTGACTTTTCTTATACACCTCATCAAGCATATGTACAAAGTCAATTTTGTAGTTACGGTAATCACGGTAACTCTTTGCGACTTTTGGATTTGTAAGTTCAAGTGCAGCTTCTACGATATTATGCATTTCTTGAATCGTAATCTTTTCATTCTCCACTTCACTTACTTGTTTTTCTACATCTTTACAGATGCGATCAATTTCCGCACTCTTAAATGAATATAAGGTACGGAAAGCACTTTTATTGATTGCTACTACGACTTTATTTATGTTAAACACTTCTAGTGTTCCGTCTTTTTTAACAACCCTAACTTTTGATAGTTCCATAACACTTCCCTCTCTCTTTCAAAATTTTTGCCTGCCACTATTGTACACATTTTCAAGCAAGAATGGGCAACATCTAACTGAAAACTTTCACCCTTTTTTACAATCGCTTTCATAGAATTTTCATGAATGCAAAAAGTGCCGAAACCATCGACTTTAATGAATGCGAGAGATTTGTCAACGACTTTTTATCATGAACTTTCACATAATTTGTCGTTGGTATTTTATAAGCATTTCATACGTTTCTAACATAAGAGGTGATACATTGACCCCAAATTTCTTACATCTTAGTCTTGGTTAATAACCACTTATCCTGAAAATGTATCCGCAAAGTCTAAATCACGATATAGTTTACGCATGTTCATGCGTTTACTATGACGGATGTGCAGTGAGTATAGAGGAGAAAAACATGCTTAAACTAAAACATATAAAGAAAAGTTATAAAACTGGGGATTTTCAACAACATGCACTGAAAGATGTTTCCTTGAGTTTTCGAAAAAATGAATTCGTAGCGATCCTTGGACAAAGTGGTTCAGGTAAAACAACCATGTTGAATATCATTGGGGGATTGGACCAATACGATAGCGGTGATTTAGTAATCAATAGTAAAAGTACAAAAAACTTCAAACAAAAAGATTGGGATGCATACCGCAATAACTGTGTCGGATTTATCTTTCAATCGTATAATTTGATCACACATATTAGTGTACTATCCAATATAGAAATGGGTATGACACTAAGTGGGATCGATAGTAAAACACGTCGCAAAAAGGCAATGGAAGTATTACATAAAGTTGGCCTTAAAGATCATGCACACAAAAAACCAAATCAACTATCTGGAGGACAAATGCAACGTGTTGCGATTGCTCGTGCCCTTGCAAATGATCCTGATGTGATTTTAGCTGATGAACCTACAGGTGCACTTGATAGTGATACCAGTGTACAAATCATGGATTTGATTACAGAGATTGCTAAAGATAAACTTGTAATTATGGTGACTCATAATCCTGAACTTGCTAATGATTATGCAAATCGCATCATTGAACTTAAAGATGGATTGGTCACAAGTGATTCTCATCCTGTACAAGAAGATAGTGAGAAACCTTCAACATTTTCAATACGTAAAACTGCAATGAGTTATCTTACTGCCCTTGCCTTATCTTTCAACAATATCAAAACGAAAAAGGGTCGTACTTTACTTACTTCATTTGCTTCAAGTATTGGAATTATAGGTATCGCATTAATTCTGGCATTGAGTAATGGATTTCAAGTAGAAATCGATAACTTTGAAAAGGATTCTTTATCTAACATGCCAATACAAGTTGCTAGTCAAGCTATGCAAATGGATGCAGCATCATTTTCAAATACATCCAAAACCAACGATCTAAAAAAATATACAAGTGAAAAAAGTGTATATGCACAAGATGATGTGATGGATAGTATGATTCATCAAAATAAAATTGATGAAGACTATATCGATTATATTAAAAAAATGGATACAGATTTACTTTCAGGAATTTCATACCAAAACACAACACAACTAAATATGATTACAAAACAACAAAACGGAATCTATCAACCAATTGTTTTTGATATACAAAGTGCATGGATGCAACTACCAACACAGTTCAAAAGTGATGCAAATCAAAGTGTCTTGACAGCAAAAAAAGAAACTGGAATCATTGACTCTTTATACGACACATTAGTTGGAGAGATCGATATGAATCAACCTGGTTTAGTTATCCAAGTTGATGCATACAATCAAGTAAGTAGCACCACCTTAAAACAACTAGGTTTTGAAGAAAATGAACATGTTACATTCGATGAATTATTACATAAAGAAGTCAAAGTAATTTTAAATGATAGTTGGTATAACGAAATCGGTCAATATTATATGCCAGGTTCTAATTATGAACAAATGTATAATTCCAAACAAACCATTACCTTGAAAGTACAAGCAATTATGCGTGGTAAAAAAGATAAAGAACTAATTACTTCTGGTAGCGGTGTTTTATATACACCAAGCCTTATTCAAGAAGTTATGTCTAGTAATTCAAGTTCTGCAATTGTTCGTGCACAACAAGCAAGTGAAACAAATGTACTGACAGGTCAACCATTTGATAAAGACCCTACTAGTCAAAATACAAAAGAGGCAACACTTGCCTACTTAGGAGCTGATGCAATTCCAAACTCCATCATGATTTATCCAAAAGACTTTGAAAGCAAAGATGATGTTATTGCATATCTTGATGCATACAATGTAGATAAAGCAACCGACGATCAGGTACTATACACGGATTTTGCGGCAATGTTATCTTCACTATCAGGTGAAATCATGAGTGCCATAACAATTGTACTTATTGCCTTCTCTGCAATTAGTTTGATTGTCTCTTGTATCATGATTGGAATTATTACCTATATTTCGGTACTAGAACGAACAAAAGAGATTGGAATACTTCGTGCCCTTGGAGCCAGAAAAAAAGACATCACGCGTGTTTTCAATGCAGAAACCTTTATCATTGGATTATGTTCTGGTTTATTGGGAATTGGAATTGCACAGTTACTTACGATTCCAGCTAATATCGTAATTGAAAATGTTTCTGGGCTAGCAAATGTTGCAAAACTCAATCCAATACATGCACTTATTCTTGTATGTATCTCCCTAATATTAACGCTACTTGGTGGATGTATCCCTGCTGAGATGGCAGCAAAAAAAGACCCTGTAGAAGCATTACGTAGCGAATAAGCAAAGAAAAAGGTTGCACTGACAACCTTTTTTTATACACCTTCATGTAAATCTCGTCTATGATAACCAATAGCACCAAGTATCATCATAACAATTCCAATAGCACCGACAATTAAAAATGCACTTACATTGAAACTTTCCATTGGTACGCGATTCATCCAATTCAAAGCCGATGTTTGATTTACCCATTCTGGCAAGTCTAGTAGATTTAGAAAATAACTTACCATAAACGAATATCCAAGATACAAATACAATAGTTTTCCTAATTTTGGTGCATATCCAATACACAAACCACCAAGCCCTATAAAGAATAGGAATACCGCAAAATAATTGAAACCTGCACCAATAAAATCAATAAACGTCATGGTGCTTTTACTCATAGATGCTATAGCCATTCCACCAAGTCCAAAAGATCCTGCTAGATTGGCAAATACACTTAAGCAAATGGCAATACCAATAACTGACCAGTATATTTGATTACGACTTACTTTTGTCGAATAGACTTGTGATAAATGTCCACGTCGTTCTTCATTGTATAGTTTGTTTAACATTACAATAGGCAAGATTATCGCAAGACCTTGTACCACAAACATAATCGTTGCTGTAAAAGAGACTTCAATTGAGATGCCTTGTACTGTAAACATTTGTTGCATCATTTCATTACTGTTTAAAAATGACTGCATATCTGCATATACAGAACCATAAGCTGCACCCATGACTGCAAAACCAATTAACCACGCAATATTTGTGCCTCGTGTAATACGCCAAAACATTCCTGGTACACTCAACATGCGTTTGCTTGCATGCGCTTTTCCTTCAAATTGAGGAATGTAGCCATCTTGCATATCGCGTTTACTTTCTAATACAAACGCCACAAAGATACCAACGATCGAGAACACGAGTGCATATACAATTGGTAGCCAGTTGTTCTCGACAAACGGATAGGTTAAATATCCCCATCCTAACGGGTTCATCATCGAAAGTGAAACATTGGAAATATCCGTTGTCGCACGAACGATATACAATACGATTAAAAGTGCAATACTTCCACCAATCGCTCCGGCTGAAGTAGACATAACTTGTGCCATCAACAAGCCAACAACTGCACCAACAATTCCAAGCATCGCAATGGATAAACCAAACAATAGCGATCCTGTAACATCGATTCCGGTTAAATTGAATGACACCATCAAACCACAAACAAATAAAGCAAGCACAAGGTTAATCAACACCGTTTCCACCATGACTGCAAGTGCATTTGCTTCGCGACCAACACGGAACGAACGAATCAATTCTTGAAGACCCAAGTCTTCTTCTCTACGTGTGTGACCTACCACATGCATCGCCGAAATAATAAAGGCAAACAAGCCACAAAACAATAACATTTCATTGGAATACATCGCTCCAATCGTATATGCTTGTGGATCACTAATCGGTGTTGGTCCAACAATGGAAATCATCGCTGGGTTTTGCATGGTTTCATACATACCTAACAGTCCATCACCTTTGGCAATTTCTTCAAAGAAAGGAATAAAACCTCCGCAAAACAAACCTAAACCAACAATCCAAAAAACAATCTTTTTCCAATCTCGCTTTAGATACTGAATAAATAAATATTCCCATAGCGCAAAATTACGATTCATCTTACTCACCACCTAAGCTTCATCATTTTCATAATGCGTGATAAACAATGCTTCAAGGGTTGGTGGAACTATTTCAAATTTGTCCATCGGCATCGTTGCTGCAACTTTCAACAAATCATTGATATGTTCATGATCGATTGAGAAACTCAATTCTTTGCCTTTTTGTTGAAAATCGTAAACTCCTGTCATGTTTTTGAAAACAGACAAGTCACCTGTTGTTTGTAAAATAACATTGGAACGTGTTAGATGACGCATTTCATCAAGTGTTCCTTGTTCCACAACGACACCTTCACGAATGATAACCACACGGTCTGCAAGTCGTTCTACTTCACTTAAAATATGACTCGATAACAAAATCGATTTTCCTTCGTTTTTTAATTGTTCAATTTCTTCTTGGAAGACGGCCTCCATTAACGGGTCAAGTCCACTCGTGGGTTCATCCAGAATGTACAAATCACTATCTACACTCAAAGCTGCAATCAAACCTACTTTTTGGCGATTTCCTTTGGAATAGTTCTTTGCCTTTTTCTTTGGATCCAATTCAAACTTTTTAATAAGTTCATCACGTTTGTTGCGTTTTGCCCCACCATGAAGTTTGATAAATAAATCAATGATTTCTCCACCTGTCATGTTTCCCCATAAGGCAACATCTCCAGGCACATACGACAAACGTTTGTGGATTTCGATTTCATCATCCCAAGCATCTTTTCCAAACACTTCAACTGAACCTCCACTGCGTTTTAAAATCCCTAATAGCACGCGGATTGTTGTACTTTTACCAGCACCATTTGGTCCAATAAAACCAACAACTTCTCCTTTTTTTACTTCAAAACTAACATCTTTAAGTGCTTCAAATTTTCCAAATTTCTTTTGAAGCTTATCAATTTTAATAACTGTATCCATAACTTACCTCTCCCTTAGTCATCGCTAAGAATGATTTCATTATACATCAGTTGACCACATTGGTCAACTGATGTATACTATGAATATGAAAGAAACATTAGACAAGATAGAAAAAAGTAAGCAAATCCCTTTAATGAACGCAATAATTAAAGAATTTGCCAACCACGGGTACCAAAAAGCAAGTACAAATCAAATGGTAAAAGATGCAGGAATTTCAAAAGGATTGTTGTTTCATTATTTCGGTAATAAAAAGAATATGTTTGAAGTTGCCTTTGTTTATGTCATCCGCATTGTGATGGATGGGCTGCAAGAATCAAACTATTTGGAGATTTCAGATATCTTTGAATTTATATTGCATTCTATGCACACCAAAGTAAAGGTGATGAAAAAACATCCAGACAGCTACAGTTTTCTTTTACGGGTTTACAACGATAACGATCCCTTTGTAAAAGACATCATTGTCAAATATAAAAACGAAATGGTAGATGAAGCATGGAGTTCTCTTATCGAACGTGCAGACACGTATAAATTTAAAGATCCAAACGATATTCCATTGTTGCTTGAACTAATCACTTATGCATCATATGGTTACATCGAGACAAATCAAAAACTGCTACAAGATGATATTGATGCGGTCATTAAAAACTTTGAAGCGTACTTCATTATGCTGCGTAAACGTTTTTACAAAGATGAATATTTATAAAAAAAATTCCAAGTTGGAATTTTTTTATGCAATAAATGCTTTCGCGTACGCTTTACAAGTTGCAAGATCATCATCACTTGGACTTTCATTAACAATAAGACCTTCTTGATATAGATTTGCACCGGCTTCTTTGGTACGAATGACCCAGTCACGCATCCATTGACCATCACCCCAACCATAAGAACCAAAAAGAGCAACCTTTTTGTCTTTTAAATCTGCTTCAATTGAAGTAAACCATGGATTGAATTCTGCTTCATCCAATGCATCGTCCCCCATGGATGAACAACCAAATAGGTACGCGTCATATCCATCCAAACTTGGACTTTCAGAAACATTCACACATGTGACCTCATTACCTGCTTCTGTACATCCTTCTGCTAAGGCATTTGCCATTGCTTCTGTATTACCTGTCATTGACCAGTATACAATTAGAACTTTATTCATTTATTATCCTCTACTTTCTTATATTTCCTAGTAGTGTTGGCATCTAGCATGAAACTCATGAAGATGAACACTTGTGCACGTACTGAACATTGCAACCAGTTTCTTTATGTTGATAGACATACGCCAAGCGTGATCCAACCTACAACTACTTTCCATTGCAAGATGCATACTTCTCACCCTTAGGTTAGATAACGCTAACTTAAGGTGTAAAAAATATGGTCATCTATATCCGCTTCACGCTTCGTGTTTTGACAACCATTTTTTTGATTAACGCATATTTGAGATGATACTTTCTAGGCCTTCCCTATCTAAAATTTCCACCAGTTTTTGTTGACGACGTAGATACATTTTACTTTCAAGTTGTTTGAATTTACGTGACAAGGTTTCTGGAGTTGTCCCTAGAAAGGTAGCAAGTTCCTTCATTTTTAAAGGCAATGTATATTTTGTAGTACCCACAACTTTCGTTACATCCAGTAAGTAGGTAGCCAAACGTTCTTCAACTTTTTCCATGGAAAGAAAACGTGCCTGTTGTTCCAAGACTAGCGATTTTTGTGCGTTGATTTCTAACAATTTCAATGTCAATTGTGGATACTCAAGCAACAGTTTACGAAAGTCTTCTTTGTTTATAAAACAAATTTCCATATTTTCCAAAGCTTCTCCAAAGACACTGTCATTTGTTGCACCAAACAGTTGGTTTTCACCTTCATAACCGCCCGGTTCAACCACACGTAACAGTTGTTCTTTTCCATTCGCGGACAGCTGATAAACTTTCATGTTTCCACTGGCAACAATGACAAGTTTTTCATCACCAGGCGAAAAGATTCGTTCACCTTTGGTAACATCCTTATGTCTAGCTAACGTATTGATAACTTTTTGATCCTTCATATCTAAATGATTAAACAAAGGAACAAGCGATACGCAAATATGTTCACTCATCATCATTACCTCCTTTTCATTATCTTAGAGTAGTGCGTTAAAACTAGCAAGCACTTTGCCTTTCACTAGCAGCGATTTCAGCAAGTTCACCTAACATTTCATAGGTTTGTAAAAACGTTTGACAAACATCACTGGGAACAGCGAAATCACTTGTTACTGCTTTAAGTCTGGCAACCGTTTGCTGTATATCTTGATGATGTAAGCTACGCATTTCAATTTCCTTATACAGTTCACGCACTTCATACACTTCTGGATGATGTTGACCATGCGCGTTAACAATTGCTTTCGTATACAAATCCAAACGTTCTTGATGTTCTTGTATATAGTCTTTTACAGTCATGGTATCACTCCTTTCCTGTTACTTTTCACTGGCTTTTAGTACTTCATAACCAATTGTTTCTACAGCTTTTTGAATGTTTGTTAATGTAGTTTTTGTTGCATCAAAATCAAGCTTTGCCTTACTGGCATTAAATAATATTTTGACACTTGCTTTATCAACACCATCCACGTTTTTTAGTGCAGCTTCAATTTTTTGCATACATGTTGGACATGCCAAGGTTTCGAGTTGTAGCACGGCTTTTTGCATATTTCACACCTTCTTTCTATACGCTAACTGTAACGCAAAGGTTTCAAAAGAAAATTGATACCTATCAAGTTTTTCATTTTTTTAATTTATATTTCAATAAGCGCATACCATTAAGGATAACAACAAGAATGCTACCTTCATGGACAAACATACCAATTGCCATATTCATCCATTGACTGAAAAACACACCAAGCAAAAGGAAGATGACTACTGCTATTGCAATTATAATGTTTTGTTTCATATTTCGATTGGTTGCTTTGGCCAATCCAAGTGCATATGGTAGTTTATGAAAATCAGAATTCATTAACACAACATCAGAGGTTTCAATGGCTACATCAGTCCCTGAACCCATGGCAATACCTATATCTGCTTGCGCAAGAGAAGGGCTATCATTAATGCCATCCCCAACAAATGCAACAACATGTCCTTGTTGTTGAAGTTCTTTCACATATGCCGCTTTATCTTTAGGCAACATCTTCCCAAAAGCTTTTGAAAGACCCAGTTGATGAGCGATGACATCAACAGCACTTTGACTATCTCCAGACAGTAAAACTAAGTCACTTATACCCATTTTCTGTAAATCTAGAAGATCTTTTACAATATCTTGACGCAAGACATCACGAATGGCAATCAATAATGCTACACTTCCTCCTACACTTACAAGTACAAGTGAATGACCTTGATTTTCGAGTTCTGCAATATCAGCTTCCATCTGTTTGTCAAATATAACCTGATGATTTTTTAATAAGGTCGGCGTTCCAACCATCACCACTTCTCCAGCGACTTTTGCAATGATTCCATCACCACGAATAACACGTGTTTGACTTACTGGTAAACTTTGAATATCTTTGTATGCTTCAATGATTGCTTTAGCTAGTGGATGCTGAGATTCCCTTTCAACGCTCACCAGATATTGCAATGCTTGATCTTGTTTTTTTGTATAACTGATTACATGTACCACTTCAGGGTTACCCACAGTCAGTGTCCCAGTTTTATCAAATACCATTGTATCAACTTTGCTAAAACTTTGGATGACACTACTTCCTTTTAAGAGCACACCGTGTTTCGCTCCATTTCCTAAACCAGACACATTGGATACGGGGACACCAATCACCAACGCTCCTGGACAACCCAAAACCAAAATTGTAATAGCTAGTTCCACACTTTGCGAAACCCACCAAACAACCAAAGCGAGTAATAAAACAACCGGCGTATAGTATTTAGAAAATCGATCAATAAACCGCTCCGCTTGAGATTTGGCATCTTGTGCTTCTTCGACAAGCTCGATTATTTTACCAAAAGTAGTATCTTCTCCAACCTTTTGGGCATAAATACGCAAAGTTCCATTTTCTAGGATTGTTCCTGCATACACTGGGTCATCTTTTTGTTTAAACACAGGCAGTGACTCTCCAGTAATGGTTGCTTCATTACTATAACCTTCACCGGCAATGACCAAACCATCCACCGGAATTTGACCCCCCGTTTTTACAAGCAGTACATCCCCAAACTGCAAATCATCAACATCAACTTCTTCTACAACATCATCAACTCCAACTCGTAACGCTCGTTTGGGTGCCATAGAAACAAGCTCTTGAATTGCCAATCGAGTTTTTGCCAATGTTCTTTGTTCTAAGGAAAGTCCAAACAAAAACAAGAATGTAACAATGGCAGATTCCTCATAGTTTTGAATGGTCAACGCACCAATGATTGCAATACTTACTAGTAAATCAATGCTAATGATTTTAAGACGCAACGCTTCCAATGCTTGCATCCAAATAGGTATACCCCCAACAATGGATGCAACCAGTAATAAGATTTCACTTTGTTGCGTTTGGTGAAAAGCGTAGTGAAGCACAAAGGCAACAACTATGACAACCAATGTAAAGATTGTTATTTGATTTCTGTGTTTTAGTATATATCGTTTCATCTATACCACTTCCTTTATCTACTCCTAGTATAGAAGATCACTTATAGATAAAAATTGATGGATATCAAGTTTCATCAAAAAAGCACAAGTATTTGCTACTTATGCTTCTTTATAGTATTTTGATTATTTTGCTAGACCTAAAGCTTTGGCAATTTCCAAGACAATAACTGGGGTAATACTTAAGATCCAGGCCATGGCATATAAATGGATGGATAAATGATCCAAGCCAAAGATTGTCGTAATCGGTTGAATGAAAATTACGATAAGCATCAACGCGATGGATACTGCTGCTGCTTTATTCAAACTCTTATTTGTAAATGGTCCAATTTTAAATAGACTTTTATGCGAACGCATACTAAATGCATGGTGTACCTGTGATAAACCTAAAACAATAAATGCCATCGTACGTCCATCTGCTAATCCGCCATCATCCATTCCAATTTTAAATGCAATTAGTGAGAGTAGACCAAACATAATTCCTTGTAAGACAACTTGTACGCCCAGTCCATTAGCGAAAATACCTTCTTGTTTTGGTCTAGGTTTTTCGTTCATTACACCTTCGTGAATTGGTTCCATTCCTAAAGCAATCGCTGGTAAAGAATCAGTAGCCAAGTTAATCCATAAAAGTTGCATTGATAGTAGTGGTGTTTTTCGCCACAATAACATCGCAAAGAATACAACTGCGATTTCTCCAATATTCGTTCCTAATAAGTAACCAACGACTCGACGAATATTATTATATATGCCGCGACCTTCGCGTACTGCTTCAACAATTGTCGCAAAGTTATCATCCATCAAGATTAAATCCGCAGCACTTTTTGCGACATCTGTTCCTGTGATTCCCATTGCACAACCTATATCCGCTGCTTTTAGTGATGGTGCATCATTTACACCATCTCCTGTCATCGACACGACTTTATCTTTTGCTTGCCATGCTTTGACAATTCGAATTTTATCTTCAGGCGATACACGTGCATAGACAGATATTTTTTCTAACTGATCACTGAGTTCTTCATCGCTCATTTTGATAAGTTCTTGTCCACTAATTGCTAGATCACCTTCTTTATAGATACCCAGTTGACTTGCAATAACCGTTGCAGTTAAGACATGGTCACCTGTAATCATAATTGGCTTAATTCCAGCTTTGATACATGTTGCAACACTTGCTTTTACTTCTTCACGTGGTGGGTCAATCATACCAACCACACCCATAAATGTTAAATCATTTTCAAGTATTTCACTTGTGAGTTCTGTAGGTATTTCATCGATTTCTTTGTATGCGACAGCAATTACACGTAATGCTTCTTTACTCATCGCTTCAACTACTTCTGCAGCTTTACCTAAATCCCCATGAATCATATGTAAATTCATCTCGTCATAAGCACCTTTTACTATGACAATATTTTTTCCATCGATTTGATTAATGGTTGACATCATCTTACGATCACTATCAAAAGGAAGCTCTGCTAGGCGTGGATATGTTGTAGCTAAGTCATCTTGCATCATGCCATTTTTTCGTCCTGCTGCAATAATACTTGTCTCAGTTGGATCTCCTACGCTGACTTCCTTACCTTCATCATCAATATAAATACTTGCATCACTACATAGAATCGCATAAGCAAGCAGTTTCTTTACTTGTTCATCATTGTGATCACTTATATCTTCAATTTCTTGCCCATCAACGTATGCTTTTAATAACGTCATCTTGTTTTGAGTCAGTGTTCCTGTTTTATCTGAACAGATAATCGATGTGCTACCTAATGTTTCAACCGCAGGTAAACGTTTCACGATTGCATGACGTTGTGCCATACGACCAACACCAATCGATAATACAACTGTAACGATTACTGGAAGCCCTTCTGGAATCGCTGAAACAGCTAAACTCACTGCAGTCATAAAGATTTCTAATATTGGCATTCCATCCATAATCCCCATCACGAAGATAATCGCACAAATAATCAAGGCAACAATTCCTAAGTATGTACCTAGTTTTGCAAGACGTTCTTGAAGTGGTGTTTTTTGATTATCATCACCATCCAACAATCCAGCAATCTTACCCATTTCTGTTTGCATTCCAGTTTCTGTAACTACTGCAATAGCTGTACCATTTGTCAGTACACATCCTGAATATACCATATTGACACGGTCACCAAGTGGTTCATTTTCCGCAATGATTGCATCCGCTTTTTTATCAACTGGAACACTTTCTCCAGTTAATATCGATTCATCACTTTTTAATGCATTTGCTTCGACTAGACGACAATCTGCAGGAATAAAATCCCCTGCTTCAAGTTTTACAATATCACCTGGAACCAAATCACTCGTTTGTATAATTTGTTCTTTCCCATCGCGAATCACTCTTGATTGTGGTGTCGTCATCTTTTGCAGTGCTTCAAGTGATTTCTCTGCTTTATTTTCTTGATATACACCAACAATCGCATTCAACACTACGATAAATAAAATCAATAATGGTTCAAAAAATGCAGATGCGCTTTTTTCTTCAAATGCAACAACAAAACTAATTGCAGCAGCAATTAATAAAATAATAATCATTACATCTTTGAATTGCTCAATAAAACGCTGTACTAATGTTTTTTTCTTACTTTCATGTAGTTTGTTATATCCATAAGTAGACAATCGTTTTTCTACTTCTTGTGTTGATAATCCATTGCTAGGATCACTTTGCAAATCTTGCAAAACATACTTTGCTTCATTTGTATAGGCACTCATAATCTTCCTCCAATTAATTAGTTATATTATACTTGCTATTACATAAAAAAGCCATTGAGGTAAACCGTAAAAAAATAGCCTTGATGACAAGACTATTGTATAAGTTTTTCATATGTAAAAGCAGCAGTTGCTTTTTGCAATAACACATAGCTAATAACAAGTAATACTGCACCAGCTATAAGTATATAAATTGGTTGAATCATCAACAATCCTGTAAACTGACTAATAAATATCAACACGATTGGCATAACTAGAAAACTTGCTCTTTGTTGTGCTTCTTCCATCGTTTTACTTTTCGCAGAACCTTTAACAATAAACACGATTGACATTAACGTCACTGCAGGAACCAGTAAACACATCACCCATAGCCATGTAAACCCTGGAATAAAAGTACTTTGATCGATGAATTGTAATTCAATATTGAGTATAACCACCATAAGTCCAAAAGTCGCAAAGGTAATTACTAAACTCATAATCGTTGAAGCTAACACCTTTGCTTTAAAAACATCACGCAAAGACAGTGGCGAATATAACAATGTTTCCAATGTACGTTTTTCTTTCTCTCCAACAAAGGAACTCGCTGCCATAACAGAAGCACACATAATCGGGATTAACATAAAGAAAATTGGAATCGTTTGATTTAAAATCATATCCAATAGTGCATCAAAAATCTCAGCTTCACTTAAATTCTGTGGAAGTAAGCGAATCAGTGCATCCATATCATTCATATCCGTCGGTACAAGTTTTACAAGTACGACAAAGATGCTTGGAAAAACTACACCTAAAAATATCGGTAGCAACAATAATGTCCATAAATAACGTTTATTATCGATAATTGAACGTATATCTTTACGAATGATCGCTTTCATTTTACGATTCATCTTGCATACCTCCTTGTTTCATTAGAGCAAAATAGATTTCTTCTAATGACATTTTACGACTTGATACATGCGTAATATTTCCATTACGTTGCACAATATCACGAATAATATCAGCAATACGATCTTCACTATCTAATTTAAATTCAATTTGACCATCTTCAACTTCAACATAATCAACATGGATAGGCATAACTGAAGTTTTCATTCGTACCGTATACCCATCATAAATTTGTTTACGTAAGTCTTCTAATGTACCACTTGCAAGTAATTTTCCATGATCAATTAATCCATAGCTTGTACATATTTCTTGTGCATACCGAAGTTGGTGCGTACATAGAAAAATAGTAACCCCTTGCTTAGCAAGTTTCATAATAAGTTGATTTACACGAAGTGCACTTTCTGGATCTAAACCACTTGTTGGTTCATCAAGAAATAACACACGCGGTTTATGAATAAGTGCTCGGGCAAGTGATAAACGTTGTCGCATCCCTGTAGAATATGTACCAAGTTTCTGATCTTTTGCATCTAGCAAATCCAACTCTTCAAGCAACTTCATTCCTCTTGCGATACTTTCTTCTTTCTCAAGTCCAAAAACTTCACCAAAGAATACCAAATTGTCCATCGCTGTTAGATGATCATACATCATCGCATGTTCAGTTAATACTCCACTAATTGCGTGTATCGATACACCATCTTTTGTTGAATCTATATTCATAACACTGGAACTTCCAGCACTTGGCTCTAACATTCCAACCAATAATTTAACCATTGTTGTCTTACCAGCCCCATTAGGTCCAAGAAAACCAAAGATCTGACCTTCTTCTATTTGCAGACTGATATCATCGACTGCAACTTTATGCTCTGAAAACACTTTTCGAATATGTTCAATTCTTATTGCATTCATAATTCCTCCACCTATTTCGATAAATATCTAAATAGATAGTATCATATCTATTTTAAAAAGAAAAGCGTTAGTCATATCGACTAGTTAATAAATGTAAAGTAGTATGCTTTATACTGAATTACATTAATAATTGACACAATAATTAAAACAATATATTCAACTGTAACTAAGAATAATTCAAAGAGATAAAATTGATTTTAAACAGAATAACAAAAAAGACAAAAGCTAAGTTGACGCAACTTTGTTTTGTCTTAACTCATTATTTTCACATACTAAAGATTCTTCTGACACTCGCAGCTAAACATACTTATATCAATTTAACAATCTCTTACTTAATAGATTTTGACTATCGTCTATTTTTCAAACCATAGATTATAAAATAGACAAATACCAGTGTAACAACCATTATTGATAGAGATGCGTACTTACTCAATTTATAGCAACTATAACAATAGTATCCACCAATGAACAGCGAATATAGTATAGTAATTCCTCTTTGAAGTTTAAAACGAGAGTTGAGTGTAACATTTTGATCAATGTAATCATCTATAAATAGAGCCAAGACAAAATATATGAAATATACAAAATTCACAGTGTTAAACTTATCAGTTCCCCACATAGCTATAGCCCCAATCAAATAAATGATTACATTGTAAACATTACGTATTCTTATTATTTTCATTGCATCCATAACTTACCTCTAATATTTGACGTCTATTATTAACTTCCACGTATAATTATGTTTGTTTTTACTGTAGTATGACTAAAACACGACTACATAAGAGTTTATCCACTTGTTTAAAACCATTAATTCAAATTTTCAAGTAGAATTCAAATTGAAATATCCATATATGTATATTATCTAAATATACATATATTGTCAATATTCTTTTTTTATTGAACACATCCAACAATTGAAGTAGAATGTACTTGGAGAAAGATATGGGTAAACAAAACAATATATTCAAAATGGAACTCCTAGTCTTGTCTGTTTTAAATCAGAACACTTGCTATGGATACGAAATTACTACAACTATTAAACAACTTTCATCTGGAATTTTTGACGATATAAAAGAAGGTACCTTGTATCCAATTTTGTATAATTTAGTAGAAAATAAGTATGTAGAAAGTTACAACAAAATTGTTAACAACAGAGTACGAGTCTATTACAAACTAACAGATGAGGGACAAGCTTATTTTGAAAATCAAGCCAACATTTTTCTTGAAAACATAGAAATTATTCAGGAAATCGTTAAAAGGGGGTTATCAAGAAATGAATGAGTTAAAAAAGTTTAAACGTAGAATCAGAAAACAGTTTGCTTTACCGACAAGTAAATCTAGAGATTTCTTACATAAACTAAATGCTTTGATTGATATCTACGGAAAACCTAACCCAACTATTACACAAGATGACCTTGAAAAAGAGTTTGGTAGCCCAAAAGAGATTTATATCTCCTTTCTAGAATGCTGTTCTGAGGAAGAACTATTACAAGCAACGAAGATAAAAAGACTATCTAATGTTATGCTAGTTGTTATGCTAGTTGTTATACTAGTTTTGTCACTAGTTGCAATAACTGCAATTGTAAAATCATACTACGATAGTTATGAAAGTATTCCTGAAAAAGTTGAAATCATCATCACAGAAGATTAATTAATAAACCACTTTACCTTCATTTTCTTGGATCACATTTATACATACATAATACAAAAAAGAGATCATATCACAATGCTGTGGTATGACCTCTTTCATTATATTCAAAATGTTATTGCTTTAATCATATCGACTAACACTAAGATTTGCATCAATATTTCCACTGTAGATTCCAATCAGTTGATATTCACCATAACTACCTAAGCGTATTGTGTTTTCTGGATCTAAATACATTGACGAATAATCTTTTAGATAAATCGGTCCAATGTTGGATTCTGCTTCAATTTCATACTCTGGATACTTTGTATGATCTGCTACAGATAACAAACGAAAATGTAAAGTTAATCCACATGAAACATGTTCATGGAAATCAATTCCTTGTCCATCATCTAAATGTAACAAGAAGTCTTGATTCATAGGGACTTCATTTTCCATGCGTTTGATTGCATCTTTATCTACTACTATTTTCATACTCGTTCCTCCATTCTATGTCTACAAATACATCATCTTATACAACAAATCAAATAAACTATTATTCCAGTGGTCCATCCCACTGTAACATTCCATCGATTACACGTTTTGTCCGATATCCCTTTTCATCCAATATCAATTTCGCCACAAACGATTGTCTTCCTGTTTGACACACAAGTATTGCTTCATCATCTAATTGAAGTTGATCCACTTTATCTAGTGGAACATTAATTGCACCTGGGATATGCCCATGTGCAAATTCTGATGGTTGTCGCACATCGATAATTAATGGATGCGTATTCAACATATGCAATAACTCGTTTGTTTGAATTTCAAATTTTGAGTTCAAAGTACATCCCTCCCTTACTATAATTGTAGTCCAACTATCAACAAATACCTATTGTTATGCTTGAATTATGTTTATTTTTGAAGGCTTTATGTTATACTTATCTACATATAAGTAAGGAGTTATGTATATGGGGAAAACATTTATTCCAGATGGATACAAACCTACATTAAGTTTGTTGGAAACGGAAATCGCAATTAAATTTGTTAAAGATATGTTTGAACGTCGTTTAGGTGAAGCACTTCATCTAACAAGAGTTAGTGCACCACTTTTTGTACAAGCAGATAGCGGACTTAACGATGATTTAAACGGGGTGGAACGCCCAATTGATTTTGTGGCACCAGATGTTAACGATCGCAGCATTGAAATTGTTCACTCACTTGCAAAGTGGAAACGTGATGCACTTAAACGTTATGGCTTAAGAAAAAATGAAGGATTGTATACAGATATGAATGCGATTCGTCGTGATGAAGAACTGGATAACTACCACTCAATTTACGTTGACCAGTGGGACTGGGAAGTAATTATCACACCAAAACAAAGAACCTTAGATTATTTACAAACAACAGTTCGTAAAATCTATGATATCTTACTCGAAATTGAATATATGGTCATTCGTCAATATCCACAAATTGGAGACCCGATTTTACCAGAAAAAATTCATTTTATTTCAAGTCAAGAACTTGAAGATATGTATCCTGATCTAAGTCCAAAAGAACGTGAAGATCGTATTGTTAAGGCATATGGAGCTGTCTTCTTAATGGGGATTGGTGATACCTTACGTTCTGGAAAGAAACACGATGGACGTGCACCAGATTATGATGATTGGACACTCAACGGAGATATTCTTGTTTGGTATCCAGTACTTGAAATGTCACTTGAATTATCAAGTATGGGAATTCGTGTAAATGATAAAAAACTTGATGAACAATTAAAAAAAGCCGATGCCGAAGCACGACTTAAATTACCATATCATCAAGCGATTATGAATCACGATTATCCATTAACCATTGGTGGTGGAATTGGTCAATCAAGATTATGTATGTATTTTCTACGTAAAGCACACGTTGGAGAAGTACAGGCAAGTCTTTGGTCAGATGAAATCATTGAAGTTTGTAAGAAAAATAACATCCCATTATTATAAAAGCACATCTCACGACGTGCTTTTTTCTTATTCTTTAGCTGGTAGATTTTTATATAGGTGAATGACACCTTCTTCATTTAAATTCTTAATAACAATAACAAGAATCGGTAAACTAATAATTCCAGTAAAGCCTAAAATTCTTGCTCCTAAGAAAATGGCTAGCAACATCAATACTGGGTTGGCATTTACTTGTACACCAACAATCTTTGGTTCAATGATATTACGGATAATTGTCACGATTACATATACAATAAACAATCCAATTGCCAATTCCACATTTCCATTAATTAAGGTGATTAAAGTCCAAGGAATCATAATTCCACCAGTACCGAGTACCGGTAATATATCAAAGATTGCAATAAAGAAAGCGAGTCCAATTGCATTGTCTACACCAAGTATAGATAATCCAATAGCTACTTCAACAAATGTAATCGACATAATCATCGCATATGATTTAATAATCTTTGCAAGCGTTCCTACAGCAAAACTTTTCACTTTGCGAACCACTACTTTTTGATTGTCATTGAATTGCAACATAAAGAATTCTGCCATACGATCAAAATCAATCGCAATAAAGAACGATGAAATAATCATCATCAACAATCCAATCAAGAATCCAGGCACAAACATCACAAAGCTTGTTGCTATATCAATCCCTTGTTTTGAAACCGTAGGAATTGCATCTTTTAGAATCGTGATTACTTGATTGTTGAGATCTTCAACATTACTTGCAATATCAGGACTAATTCCATTGACCAATTTATAAATCGAGTTAAATAGTGTATCGATTGCTGGTTGAATTGTCGAAGCATAGTAATCAGGAAACGAACGGAATAATTCCGTTAATGAACTACCCAATTGAATACTAATCAGTAAAATTGCTCCACCGATAAATACATAAAATAATGCGACACAGAGAATGGTAATTACCTTTGAAGGTAGTTTGATTTTCTTTGCTAGATAACGAACCGGTTTTTGCATAATGGCAGCAACCAATAATCCAAGCACAAATGGTAAAACCCAAGATAATACATAGCGAAATGCGAAAATAATCAAACCTATAATAATTGCAATATATGCCATCTTGATAATAAACGCACGTTGTTTTTCAGTTTTTATTTGTTCTTCATTCATAAGATACCTCAATATTACGTTCATTATATCAAGGATTGAAGTATAGTAAAAGAAACTACCCTTGATATTCACAAAGTTTCAGACAATGTTCAAAAAAAGGAACCTTGAAAGGTTCCCATAAATTACGCATTTCTACTTGTAAAAGCAATTACGATACTTTGAATACCAAATACGGCAAAGCTCACAGATAGTAATACTGGAATGGTCATTGCTGAAACAAGTGGTTCAAATAACAACATCACTCCAACTACTAGTGAAATAATATTCAAAATAATCATAAGTACATACATACCTGGCATTACATTTTTATAATACCCCGCATTTGTTAATCTAAAAATTGAATCAAAAATCAACCAGAATGCAACCATGACTCCAAGTGTAGCTACTCCACTAGCAATATCGCTTAAGAATAATACACCAAGCACAATTTCTAGAATTCCGACAACAAGCATCATCACTGGTTTAAAATCACCATAACTCTTGATATCAAAATACAAGATGATTGCTTCAATTCCTCTGACAAATGCAACTGCTGCAATAACTACTACAAGAGTAATCAGTGTTACTCCTGGATTTGTAATCGCTGCAATTGAACCAATAATACAAAATATTCCTAACACTAACATTAGCCAGAAAAAACTTTTTTTACTTCTTTCCATAATAAAACACCTTCCTTATCTTTCCCAAGATAATTATAGCATGCATATATTTTGTTTTGTATTATAACACTTTATGGAATGTGTATTGTTTTTCATTTGATGCTTGCTTCGCATATATAAAGCCATCATAACTGAATTCTTTCAATGCCTCAGGAGAAAAGATTTGATGTTGCAAAATATATTCCAACATTTGTCCACGTAATTTCTTCACTGTTGCTGAATTACGTTTTTGCTTATCCTTATCAACTTCAACAAAATCAATGGTTATCATTTTCTCTTTAAGCTCTTTAGCAAACACTTTACTATATTCTTTACTTGCTAAATCTATGATGATTGGATTTTCTTGCTTACCCAACAAAGATGCCATTTCTTTTGAAAGCGTATCTTTCCAATATGTATATAAATTGTTTGCATCATCTATGGCCAGTTTACATTGCATCTCTAAACGATATGGAACAATCACATCATATGGTTTCAATAACCCATATAGTGCTGACACAATTCGAATATGAGTATTTGCAAATGCCTTTTTATCTTGATGATTGGTAAGTTGTTGAAACTGCAAACCTTGATACGCTTCAATTGCATAACTTCCTTTATCTTCTTTCTCGAATGCATGAAACTTATCTTTTGTCTCTTTAGCGATCGTATCACTTATATGCATCAAATCTTTCAACTGTTCATGTGAATACGATGCAAGTTGTCTAGCAAGTCTTGTTGTATACGAAGCAAAAGGAAGTGAAGTAAGACACACTTCCCTATGTACTTGCATTGTTTTCGCTGGTGAAACAATTACAATCATACAATTTCCTTTAATTTCTCGATTGTTGTTGTCAACAATTGTGTAAAAGAATCAGCAGCTTTAGTTACACATACTTGCGTACCAAATTGATATTCTAAAATCACTTGTTTTTGCGTATCTAATAGTAGAAAGGAACCATCTTCACTTGCTGCAAAGGCAATCCATGTTGGATCTTCAATATGATCATATCCACTTGTACTTTTACTTGGTTCTATCTTGTTTTGGAAATACATTTTTAGTTCAATCATTGCGGCTAATGATAACATACGATATCTTCTTTCTTTACTTGTCACAATGACTTCTAAAGTTCCACTACCATTTTTATAATGATAAAACTCTGCTAAATCTGCAGGGAATGTAAATCCCATCAAATCTAATACATCATGGTATTCCACATCACTAACAGGTTGTTCTTTTAAATAAAACTGCATAATTTTTGGATGCATTTCCATTTCATCATAACGCTTTTGACCTTGCATATATAGCATTTCAATTTCTCTTAATTTATCTAACATTTTTTTACCTCTACTATTTTACGCTTCAAGTGCAATCACAATCGGTGCATTTTTATATTTACTTAATACAAAAACACGTTTGAAGTTGGATGCTGCAATTACTTGATGCATTTCTTCATTTTCCTTTAATAGTGTAAAGAAATCCTTATCAGCATTAATAAATTGTTTTTCACAATCATCAATGACTAACTCTAAATATGCAACATCTTTACTGTATTGCATACTCTTTTGATTTTTATCCGCAATGACTTCAAGCAATTTTTGTTTATATCGCTCATAACTTGGTGAAATCATTTCAGCATTTTGACTTTTTAGATTCATTGCTTTTGCATGATTTTCAGACAAATATAACTCCGTTATTTCTACACCAAAAACTTCATCTTTGTTTTTTGCTTTTAGTGTAAAATCAGGTCGTTCGCTAGGAATGATTTCATAGTTTGTATCACTATAAACATGATTTAGGATTGCCTTTTCTTTTGCTTTTTTCTTTTCATCTAGTTTCATCGTACATTTATTATAGCATAAAGCTTTTATTCAATTTGTAATATTCGCCTTCCTCACTTATACTAAAGAAAAAAGACGAGGGGAAATATAATGAAACAAAAACTGACAAAACTTGAAAAGTATTGGATTTTATATGATGTTGGTAACTCAGCTTTTATCATGCTTGTCTCAACGATCATTCCTATTTACTTTAACTTTCTTGCGACTGAGGCACATATCTCAGAAGTTGATTATCTAGCATATTGGGGATATGCAGCAAGTATATCTACATTAATCGTTGCCTTTATCGGACCAATTTTAGGAACGATATCAGACACGAAAGGCTATCGCAAACCTGTCTTTATGATCGCCTTGGGGGTTGGTGTCCTTGGTTGTGCAAGTTTATCACTTACAAGTTCATGGAAGATTTTCCTTTGCATCTTTGTGATTGCAAAAGTTGGATATGCTGCTAGTTTAATTTTCTATGATTCAATGTTAGCAGATATTACTACGGAAGAAAGAATGGATGAAGTATCAAGTCACGGATATGCCTGGGGATATATTGGAAGTTGTATTCCATTTATTATTTCCTTAATCTTTGTCTTATTTAACACATCCTTTGGTTTATCTTTAGGAACTGCAATGATGATTGCCTTTATGATTAATGCATTGTGGTGGCTAGCAAATTCAATTCCACTACTAAAGAATTACAAACAAACGCACTATATCGAAAAGCAAGCGCATCCAATTCGAGCAAGTTTTCAACGCTTAGGCTCTGCATTGAAAGATTTGAAAGCCAATCGTAAAGTACTCTTTTTCTTAATTGCTTTCTTTTTCTATATTGATGGTGTATATACAATTATTGAAATGGCGACCGCATATGGAAGTGCACTTGGTTTAGACTCACAAGGTTTACTTCTGGCATTGCTTGTCACTCAACTTGTTGCCTTTCCTTTTGCCTTACTTTTTGGAAAGTTATCGAAGAGTCAAGAAAGTACAAAGTTAATCAAACTATGCATCATGGCGTATACAGGTATTGCAATCTTTGCTTTACAACTAGATAAACAATGGGAGTTCTGGGTACTTGCCGTATGTGTGGGTATGTTCCAAGGGGCCATCCAAGCACTGTCACGTAGCTACTTTGCCAAAATCATCCCAAAAGAAAAGAGTGGTGAGTTCTTTGGAATCTATGATATTTGCGGTAAAGGTGCATCATTTTTAGGAACCTTTATGATGGGTCTATTTGCCCAAATCACTGGATTTGTTGGTGGTGGAATCATCGTCTTGGTGATCATGTTTATCATTGGTTATATTTTCTTTCATAAAGCCAGTCAATTATAAAAAACAATCCATGTGAATGACATTCACATGGATATTTTATTATTCGCTTTGAAGTTCGCGTCCATTTAGCATATTGCGACACAAGAAGATAATAATTCCTGCCACCACAATATTTGCAAAAATAGATACGATTGAGAATAATTGTAAGATTTGACCTTCTTGTAAGGTTAAAGTAAATAACAACCAAACAGATAAGGCAATACTTGGAATAATGCAAAGAATAACAATCAGCATTTGCATCAATAAGACAAAGGTACGATTTGCTGTACTTTTGAATAAACGCAGTGTCAGAATGTTTGCACTAATACAAACAAATAAGTATCCGACAACCATCATGATTGCATAACCGATATCATAGATTTTTTCTTGACCAATTACACCAACAACTGTAATCGCTAATGCCACAACAACGATATTTTTCAAAATCGTTGGTCCGACAATTGCTAACATCTTTTTCAATGGTGAATCAGGGATTAAATAAATCATATAGTTTTGGAATTCTTCTTTGAAGTTTGCCGTTTGTGAGCTAATAACCACCCAGTATACGAGCATCCCACTAAACCATACGATACCAAATTCTAAAATTATCGACATACCTGCAAAAAGTGCAAGTGTGATTAATTCCTGTATCGAAACAAGTTGCTTACGTTTTCGCATTTCAAGAATCAGCTTACTTGAAATCGCCCAAGCTCCAAGTTTGAACTTACTGTTATAATTTTTTAATTTTGATGTATCTCTCATTGCATCAGTGTTTCCACTTTTTGCGGCTTTCATTTTATTACTTAAGGCAAATGAATCTTCTATTGCTTTTTCATGGTAATCATATGGAAAGTTTCTAAATAAGATAAAGATTACAATTGAACTTACAACAAGTAAACCCAATCCAAGCAGTGTATATAATGTGTTTCCATCAACTGCACCACTAATAAACATTTTTGCCCAACCAAATACAGGAATAAAATAGAATGCATCTGTTTGTGCAAATTTCAGTAAAGCAGTTTGTAAATCAAAACCGGTTTCAAATACAAAGTAGCCTGCAACCGCAAACACACAAATTAAAATTGCATACCCTACATATTTAGCAACATTTGCTAGTTTTGGAAATACAATTCCTACAACATACAAATAATCTGTGAGTCCTAAAAAGAACACATAAATAAAATAGTTTGCTAGAAAGATACATAAAATCACAAGCATGCTTGTCGATCCTACAAGTGAAATCACCATAAATAGTGAAAGTAGCGACATATAAATCGCTTGTACATACGTATAACCAACAACAAATGATTGAACTTGTCGACGACTAAATGGACCGCCTAATAAATAGAATGCATCTTCACCCATCAGCATCGCTTTATTTTTATTCATAAGTTGCATAATTACCATCAATGCACTCATTGCTAGAGATACTAATATTCCTATATGAATATCAATGGACATACCAATAACATCTTCGCTCGAGGAATTCATAAAGTTACCAACAATAATTGCCCCATATAATAGCACCATAAATATCGTTGCTACTGCACTGGTTGGTTTAGAAAATAACGCTCTAACTTGTCCGCGCATTTTCAATAAAGATAGTTTAATCAAGGATTTCATCATTCTTTACCTCAACACTTGTATATTTAAAGAATAAATCTTTCAGACTTTCTCCATTCATATGACTACGACTAGCAGTTTTTACAATACGTCCGTGATCCATGATATAAGCTTCATCCCAAATGTTCTCGATAATATCAATAATGTGCGTACTAATTAAAATCGAACATCCTTCATCTTTTAGCTTCACAAATAAATCAAGTGTTTCTTCAATACTTGCAGGGTCAAGTCCAACCATTGGCTCATCTACAAGTAATGCTTTGGGTTGAATCACAAGCGCTAATAACATACTTAGTTTTTGACGCATCCCTTTACTTAATTCTTTTGCGACTTTTTTTCTTTTTTCCTCTAAATCAAATAATGTAATGTAATGATCTGCAACTTCACGATAGTTTTCTACTTTATATGCACTACCGATGAAATCCACATGTTCATCAATTGTTAGTAAATCATAAAGTACTGGTGTATCTGGAATATAACCAAATGCTTGTTTAGCTTCAACTGTACTATTTGGATATCCGCAAATATCAATTTCTCCATCAAATTTTAATAAATTGGCAATACTTTTAATCGTTGTACTTTTCCCAGCACCATTTGGCCCTAACAGGATAGTAATACATCCATCTTTAGCCACTAGATTTACATCTTCTGCTGCTTTAAAACTTCCATAAGATTTTGTTAAGTTTTTTACTTCTATCATAATGTCCCCTCTTTGTATTAACGTCTTGATACAATTATACAAGTCACTTTATATCTAGTCAACAAAAAAGAGAAGATCAAATTCTCTTCTCTACAAATTCCATTGCTTGAAATACAATTTCAGGACTGATTTCATAAGGTACATGATACATACTACTACCTTCAAAGAAACATGTTTGTTCAATGATTGTTTTTACCTTTTCATCTAAAGTTAAACCAAAATCAGCAAGTTTCGTTGGTAAACCAAGTTGTAAACATAGATCTCTATATTGTGTAAATTCATGACTATTTTCAGTAGCTAGCTGAACAAGTGTTGTGTATGCAATTACTTCTCCATGCATGAATCGACGCTCACTTCTAAGCTTTGTTAATCCATTATGCAGTGCATGTGCAATAGATAATCCACCACTTTCAAAACCAATTCCACTTAAATATATATTCGCTTCAATCATTCGTTTGAATGATGGTGTAATCATTTTTTCTTGCAAACTTTTTACTGCATCAACTGCATCTTCAAAGATGATTTCCTTGCAACTTCGTGCAATCATTAATGAGGAGAATGTATCTAGACCCCCTGCATCATTTACTGACATTGATAAATAGCAAGCATTAGCTTCTACATACGTAGATAGTGCATCACCAATTCCAGCAATAAATGTACGTACTGGTGCTAATGATAATATATATAAATCCACGATGACATATTCTGGTGATTGTTCACGCACCATATAGTGTGAGAAACCACCATCTTCATGATAAATTGCTGACAGTCGAGAACATGGTCCATCCGTTGAAGCAATACTTGGAACTAAGACAACCGTAGTTTGAAGCAACGTAGATACTGCTTTTGCAACATCCATAATCGTACCTCCACCAAAACCAAGAACCATATCGTAATCTAATTCTTCATGTTCTTTAACAATCACTTCTAAACGTTCCATAGTTAGTAAACCTTCAAATACGACAAACTCAAACATTTGTGCAGTATCTAGCGATTTTTCAATTCGCTGGCGATAATCTTTCATCGTATACGTATCAACAATAATTAATATCTTTGCATCTTCACTAAGTTCCAACACATTGGATAAATCTAACGTAATATTTATTCCTTGTAAGTAATTGGATGGTGTTCGTAACACTTGATTCATTTGTTCGTTCATAATCGATTCCCCTTTTCCGTTTTTATTATAGCAAAATGTGAACAAATACTGAAAGTTATTTCAACACTTGTATTTTTCTTCGTTTCGGTTTATGATGTGCACAATGAAAAGAGATTATTACGAAGTACTTGGAGTCAGTAAAACTGCAACTCCAGATGAAATTAAAAAAGCATACCGAAAAAAAGCAAAAATGTATCATCCCGATGTAAACAAGGCAGCGGATGCAGAAGCGAAATTTAAAGAAGTAAATGAAGCATACGAAAACCTTAGTGATGCGGATAAGAAAGCTGCATACGATCGTTATGGACATAATGCTGGTCAATATCAACAACAGCAACAGGCATATCAACAATACTATGGACGTTCACAACAAGGTGCACAGTTTACAGATATGAATGATTTCTTTGAGCAAATTTTTAGAGCGCAAGCACAACAGCAACAACAAAGAAATAGCTATGGCGGACAACAATACTACTATCAACGTAGCAATCAACCACGTCAAAGTGGTCTATCAAGAATTATTGTATTAATCTTCCAAGTATTCTTTTATTTGATGATTTTCCAATTCTTCTTTGGTTGGATGTTTAGATAAGGCAAAAGCACTTCAAAATGATGAAGTGCTTTTCTTTTGCCAATGATTTAATGAGTCAAATATGTAATATCTTTTGTTGAATCCACACAAAATGAAACATAGTCCAAATCGTGTCGCGTAAATGCTCTAGCTATGTTATGAACTGCAGTCTTATGCAGTATGCTTTGACTTACATCTTGAATCATTTTTTGGCTTGCCAATTTATTTAGTTCCAATGAGATAATGATCCGATTTTTCTTCAGATACAGTTTCTTTGTTTGTTTTGAAACACCACTCATATCTACGCCTACTTCTACTGAAATATTGTGTTTGATGGTATCACTTCCTTTTCATATAACATAGCTTCTATACTTATATTATACACGAGGAAATGAAAACGTGTGACAAATCAAATGGAATTTGATGAATTATAATTTATACAATTTTTGATTTTCTATTTTGTATATACTTAGATTTAAGGAATCTAACACGAAACGATCATGTGTCGTTAATAAAAGTGCACCTTTATAATTCTCTAATAATTCAATAAGTACAGGTTTACTTAATGGAGATATGTTTCGCGTTGGTTCATCCATAATAAGTACTTTTGGATTTTTTGCAATTACATATGCTAAGCAAACTTTTGCTTTTTGCCCTTCACTAAGTGAACCAATAGGCTCACTCATTTCACGTACCGATAAGTGAATCGAACCAAGTAGAGTTTGTACATCAGCAAGTAATAAAGTCGTTTTTTCAAGCATAAAGTCAATTGGACTTACTTGATAATCAAGTAGTTCTTCATAGTTTTGTGGCATATAAATAACATCCAACTCTTTTTCTTGCATCATAGCATAGATTGCTTTTAGCATGACACTTTTACCCGTACCATTATTTCCAATAAGTGCTACTTTATCTTTTCCATACATTTCAAGATTTGCATCTTGTACAAGTAGGCGATCCTGAATATACACATCTTGTTCAAAGTGAATAATTTCTTTACCTGCAGGATATCCAGTATCCGCTAATTTCAAATGAATCGATTCTTCATACGTATCAATTGAGAAATCTTCTTCACTCATGCGTCTTTCAATACCTTTAACCACACGCATCTTCTTTTTTAATAAGCGTCCCATTGCAGGATTTTGTCTAGATACACTATTGTGTGCATGCGTTACTTTATTTTTTAAATCATTCATGTGATCCATCTTTGCTTTGTGGACACGTTTTTCTTTTTGTGTAATGCGCACATCTTCTTCATACTTCTCATTACGATTTTTAGCATAACTATGATAGTTTTCATAGTGCAATGACCAAACAGGTTTATTGCGTTTATTTCGTTGCTCAAGATGTAAAATCACATCAGCACACGCATCAATAAGTTCGATATCGTGTGAAATAAACACAATGGTCGCATCACTTTCTTTAATAAATGTAGTTAACCATTCAATTGTTTCTAAATCGATATCATTGGTTGGCTCATCCATTAAAAGCAAATCTGGTTGATGATACAACATCTTTACAATTTGCATTTTTACACGTTCTCCTCCACTTAGAGAACTCATTTTTTGATCTTTATACAACAGTTCGTTATCGATGTGGATAGAAGCACAAATTTCTTCATACCTCTGGTATCGATTGTAATCACATTCTTCGTCTATTTCGTCCCTCAACAAGTATTCATATAAAAAACATGCATTCCACTTCGCCTCTAGTTTTTGCGCTAGATATGCCACGAGTGAAAATTGCATGTCGATTGTTCCTGATAGTTTTGCATATTGTTCAATCCACATAGGATTGTAGATGGCTTTCAATAAGGTACTTTTTCCATTTCCCTCTTCGCCAATAATTGCCATTTTATCTTTTTGATTGATGATGAAGCTTAAATCTTCAACCATCACTTTCCCACTTATATCGCTAAGTGTAACGTTTTTAACTTGTAGTGTGTTTTGCATAAGTAAACCTCCCTTTCTTTGTTGAAGGGACAATAGACATGAACGTTGTATTTTTCATTGATCTATTTGTTTACGTACATTACAACACCACCTCTCTTTTGATAGTATAACAAAACCCAGCCACTTTGTCATCATAAAAAAGCATGAGCTATTTCTAACTCACGCTTTTTACTATTTTGCTTTTACTTTAACCCACAATTCGGAAATCACTTTTCGAATCTTTGGATTGTATTTAAAGATTTCATCTTTATCATAACCACTACGTGGTAAATAACTTGGTAAATCTTTGAATTCACCAGCGATTAAATCATCCATAACACTTTGTACACTTGATGTATATCCAACATATTCTGAGTTTTCATAAGCAATTGTTTCATCTAAATTGAAATCGATATATGCTTCTGCTAATAATGGACATGCACTGTTTTTTGGAATTACCATTGCATCACTCCAAATATTTGTACCTTCCAATGGCTCATAATATGCCATGTCTGGATTTTCCATTTGAATGTATGTTGCATCACCACTGTATACAACTGCAATATCTTTTTCACCATTGATCATTCCATCAATAACTTCGTCAGTAACAAATACTGGATCATTTGCTCGAATATCACGTAACCATTCATAGGCTTCATTAATCTCATCTAAGTTACTCGTATTCATCGAATATCCTAGATGTTTTAATGCCATCATAAATGAATCACGTTCACTATCATAAACAAAGATGCGTCCTTTGTATTTTGGATTTTGTAATATTCCAAATCCTTCTGTTTCTAAGTCTTCTTGTGAAACTTTATTTTTGTTGTACATAATTCCTACACTACCCCAGAAATATGGAATACTGTATTCATTTTTCGGATCGTAATCAAGACCAGTTACCATTGGACTTAATGCATCATAATTTTTAATGTGATCTAAATTGATTTTCTGTAAGCGATCTTCTTGCATCAGTTGTTCAATCATATAATCACTAGGAACAAGTACATCGTATGATTCACCACTTAACAATTTTGTGTACATCTCTTCATTTGAGGCAAACAGTGAATAATTTACATGTACATTGTATTTCTTTTCAAATTTGGCAATCGTATCTTCACCAATATATTCTCCAGCATTAAATACATTTAACGTATCACAACCGTACGTTTCAATTGGATCAAAATCTCCACCTGTATTACTTCTAAGTTTTTGCAGACCAAAGATGGTAAGTCCTACACATGCAGCAACAACTGCAAGTCCAATCCGTTGCCCCGTTTTGTTGGTCTTTGTTTTTTTCATACTCATTAAGTTCACCACAATTAAGACAATTGTGATAATAACAACAATAATTGTGGATAACGCATTAATGGATGGATTGATTCGTTTACTCATTGTATATACAAGAATCGAAATATTTTTAATTCCATTTCCTGATACGAAATATGAAATGATAAAATCATCAAAACTCATCGTAAAGGCAATTAGTGCACCAGCAACAATACCTGGCATCAATTGCGGAATAATAACTTTACGTAAGGCATAACTTGGTGTAGCTCCCAAATCCATTGCTGCATTGGCTAAGTTAGGATCCAAACGTCGTAATCTTGGACTTACACTTAACATGACATACGGAATACAAAAAGCAATATGCGCAAGTAATAATGTTATAAATCCCTTTTCAATTTTCATTGTGGTAAAAAATAACATCAACCCAATTGCAGTTACAATTTCTGGGTTCATAATTGGCAAATTGTTAATTTGCTCAACATAAGTTTTTAATACTTTTTTTGATTTCGATAAACCAATACTTGCAAGTGTTCCAACAACTGTTGAAATGATTGTCGCAAGTATGGCGATTACAACCGTATAATAGATCGCTTCAATCATTGATTTATTGGCAAACATTTGTTCGTACCAACGCAATGAGAAGCCTGTAAATTTTGATAAAGACTTGCTTCCGTTAAATGAGAAGACAATCATATATAAGATTGGTAGGTAGAAAAACACCATCAACAATCCTAAAAATACTTTTGAACCATATTTCTCTTTCATTAGTCTTCACCTCTTTCTTTATCCAATTTATTGGTGAAGTACATCGAAAGCATAATAATTACAGCCATAATTAAACTAATCGCACTACCAAAGTTCCAGTCACCTGTTGTCACGAAATAGTTTTCAATCAAGTTACCAACTAAGATTGTTCCTCCTCCAAGTAGACGTTGAATAAAAAACGAACTTGTTGCTGGTAAGAATACTAACGTAATTCCACTAATCACTCCAGGTAATGAAAGTGGGAAAATAATACGTTTAAACGTTTCAAATTTACTTGCTCCTAAATCACTACTTGCTTCAACTAAAGATGGATCCATTTTTGAAAGTGATGCATGAATTTGCAATATCATAAATGGTAAGAAGTTATACACCATTCCAAGCACAATCGCAAATTCTGTATGAATCATATGCAATGGTCCTAAACCAAAGAATGATAGGATATTATTGATAACTCCATTATCACTTAAAATACCAACCCATGCATATGTACGAACTAACATGTTAATCCACATCGGTAAAGTAATTAAAAGAATAAAGAATGCATTGCTTTTTACTTGCATCTTACTAATAAAATAAGCTGCAGGATATCCAATAATAATACAAAGAATCGTTGTAATTAAAGCAATTCGAAACGAGTCAATCAAAACTCCAATAAACACATTATCATTAAAGAATCGTGCAAAGTTGTCCAAAGTAAAATGGAAAGTTAGTACATCGTTTCCTCCTGTTGTAAATGCATAAAGTACGATCAATATCATTGGCAACACTAGAAAGATGCTAATCCAAAGCACGTATGGTTGGATAAGTCGTCTATAGTTGTTCATCTTAGAACCCCATTTTTTCCATTACATGGATATCTTCTGGACCAAATGATAACCCAACGTTTTTATCGACTTCACTTGATTTCGTCGTATGAATTTTGAACTCACGTCCAACTGTCGAGAATGATACTTTATATTTACCTGGTTTTAAATCTTCAATTTCAAAATCGTAATCAACATTACGCACTTCAATTGCTTCATCTGTATCTAAATCCCAACTTACTGCATCTGCCCAAGTCTTTAAATCTGTATCAAGTGCTTGTGATTCTTCAATTTCATCAAGTGTTTTAAAGAAATCAAAAGCTGCAATCCCAATACGTTTTTTCTCATCTTGAATATAGCGTTGTTTTACCCCAATCATTTGAATGGTAATACTTGTTCCTTTACTTGTTGAGAAAGTAACTGGGTATGTATCTTCACCTACTAATTCTTCATATGTCACATTGGAAAATCCAACATATTCTTCAGTTTCAGCATCCCAAGCTTGTGCATCTGCACGAGCGATAATATCATCATCTGTCAATTCATCGAAATCTTGTACATCGACATAGAAGTTGTTGGCACTAATGTATTCTCCAGCATCTTCATTAAAGATTGGTTCTTTATTATAGATGGTCATAGTTACTTCGACATGACTCCCACGTGCTGTTTCCACAATAATTTCATTATGTACTCCTTTAAATAACATCGATTTTACTTTCCCATTCAGAACCCCGCGTCCGCGCCCAACAATTTCAATATCTTCAGGACGAATCACGATATCTACTTCTTCATTTTCTTTAAATCCATGATCGACACATGTGTAATCTTTATCATCAAAAGAGACAAGGTAATCTTCTTTCATTACACCATCGATGACATTACTTTCTCCGATGAAGTTTGCAACATACTCGTTTACTGGTTCATTGTAAATATCTACAGGTGTACCTACTTGTTCAATTTCTCCTTCACGCATAACCACGATTTTATCTGACATCGTTAGTGCTTCTTCTTGGTCATGTGTTACATAAATAAATGTGATTCCAACTTCTTGTTGAATCTTTTTTAATTCCAGTTGCATTTCTTTTCTAAGTTTTAAATCTAGTGCTCCTAGTGGTTCATCAAGTAACAGTACTTTTGGTTCATTTACAAGTGCACGTGCAATTGCAATACGTTGTTGTTGTCCACCAGAAAGTTGATCAATTTTACGATCCTCATACCCTTCTAAGTTTACTAATTTCAACATACGTGTAACTTTTTGACGAATGACATCATCACTCATCTTTTTAATTTTCAAACCAAATGCAATATTATCAAATACATTCATATGCGGAAATAATGCATACTTTTGAAATACTGTATTTAACTCTCTTTTATATGGTGGTAAATCTGCAATATTTTCATTATCAAAAATCACTTCACCAGAATCAGCTTCTAAAAATCCTCCCAAAATTCGTAATAATGTGGTTTTCCCACAACCAGATGGTCCAAGTAAAGTTACGAATTCATTTTCATAAATATCTAACGTAATCCCCTTTAAGATGACTTGGTCATCAAAGCTTTTTACGATATTTTTAAACTGAATAATCTTGTTCATAATGTTCTCCTTTTAAAAATTTGGTGGGCTCATAACCCAAATAATTGTTGCCTCATTGTTGGAATCATTCACAAGATAGTGAATATGTTTTCCATTCAAATAAAAGGTTTCTCCTTGTTTAAGTTCGTCGCTTTTATCCCCATTAACTAGCGTGACATTTCCTTTGATAACATACCCAAATTCTTCTCCTTCATGTGGATTAATACTCTGCGATCTACTTTTCGCATCGAGTGTCAAAAGAATTGGTTCCATATCATTTTTCTGTGCATTAGGCACAACAAAAGTCGTGGTAATACCATCCTTTTCACTAACGTAATAATCCTCTTCACGAAAAACACTTTGATTTTCTTCTTCATTGAAGAACTCTGACAAGTTTGTTCCTAGTGCTTCTAAAATGTCTTGAAGGGTTACGATGGATGGTGATGTAAGATTACGTTCCAACTGACTTAAAAATCCCTTGGAAAGTTCACTACGGGCGCTCAATTCATCTAAAGTTAACCCATTCTGGGTTCGTAGTTCTTTTAATTTCAATCCAATATCCATATATAACTCCTCTCTGTTTAGTAACACTAAACTTTTCATGTTTCTTTATAGAACAATTCAATTATAAAGAAATCTTGCATTTTTGCAACAACTTTCACAAAAAAAAGGAAGCATTAACTGCCTCCAATGATTCTATTCTTTCGGTTTTCCGCATTCGCTGCAAAATTTACCTGTATTTTTTGTCCCATCATTTGGACAAATCCATGTCCCATCACTTGGTTTTGGATTTCCACATTCAATACAGAATTTTCCTGTATTTTGAATACCGTCTTCAGGGCATGTCCATGTTGCATTTTGACTTGGTACAGGATGATCTGCTACTGGTTTTGCATTGTCATCAAACATTCCAGCAATATTATTTCCTGCTTGGTTTGCCATACCATACCCCATGAAACCTTGCATGGCACCTGCTTCATTACTTGCTGCTTTTTCCATCGCTGAAGCTTGTGCATCTACTAGACGCCCAGCTGCTACACGTTTATCACTGTACATAATCGCATCATCGATATCTTCAATACGTTTACGACTTTCATCATCTGGTGTTACCTTTTCAATTGCAACTGATGAAATCACAATTCCACGTCGATCATTCCACTCTTCATCAAGTGCATCGTTCATGTATTTAGCAAGTTCCATTTGTTTTTTTGGAATGTCATTATATTGCACATTTTCATCTGCTAGTTTTGCGATTGTTGTATCTAATGCATTCACAAATTCTGCTTTGCTTTGTGCATCAAATTCATCTTTTGTATACGTATTAGAAACGTTTCCTGCTACATTTGTATAAAACTTGATTGGATCTTCAATCTTAAATGTATATTGTCCATAGTAGCGAATATAAATTCCACGATATGTTGGATCTTTATATGCCATTGGTGAAGCTGTTCCAAACTTATTATCAAAGATTTCTTTTAGATTGATGAAGTATACACGTTGATCTTTTCCTGGTGTTCCTCCCATTGTAAAACGTTTTCCAAATGTTTTAAATGAATCAATCAAGCCAGAAAATCCACCAGAGAATAAACTTGGTTCACTTGAAGAATCCCAAGTGAAACGTCCCGGTTCCATACAAAATTCTACAATTTTTCCATCTTCAACAATGATTACTCCTTGCCCTTCATTAATGGCAATACCTGTACCATTACTAATAATGTTTTCACTTGCTTTGGTGTTACTTCCTTTGCTTACAACTTTCACACCTTTTTTCATTAATTCGTTGTTGCTTAAACTCTCACAGTAGAAATACTCTAACCACTGATCTGCAAGTGTACTTGAAGCACTTGCAATTGCTGCTTTAATTAAACCCATGTCGTTTCTCCTTTACCATGCTTTAAAGACATTTAATACCCATCCATAATCACCTTTAGTAATTACAGAATTACAATATTCACATTCACCACTGCTATTTACTTTTATTGGTGCTCCACAATTTGGACATTGATTTGGAACTAAACCATCTGCAGTTGCGCTTGTTTTTACTCCTGTTTTACGAATGAATTCAAAACGGTATTTTCGATTAAATACTTTGTTTGGATCTCCACTAGTAATGTTTCCACTTTGATCATCGACCATGTAATCTGTACATGATGCATGTACTTGTACGGTGAGTACTTCATGATCTCCATCGATTCTATAACTAGCAAGTGTGACACTTTTTACATCTTGGTCATCCAATTTATTCGTAATTTTCTTTTCGATATATTCTTCCATTTGTTTATTGTGCATATTGAATAGTGCATTACTCTCAAATGGTCGAACCGTATGCCAATTTTTTGCCTCCCAGGCTTCTTGCAATGTGATATATAGTGTTGCAACCCATGTTTTAAATTCATCAGCAGAAAATTCTGGATCACTTGCTTGTATATCTTGAATGGTCTGTTCTTCATTTATACTCGATGTTGCTTCTGGAATTGGTTTTCGACTATTGATAATCACAATTGTAAATACACCAACACCGAAGAGAATTGCAAATGCTGTAAAAGGTGTGAATTCTCCACTACCTCCACCGCTGCTTGAATAATCATCATCACTATCCCAGCTTGACCAATCACTACCACCAGAATCGCTTCCACCACCATCATCAAAGCCTCCAGTGTTTCCTACTTCGGCATGTACACTTGCAGTTGCAAGTATGCATACACTAAAGACCATCAATAAACTAAGTAATACTCTTTTTCCCTTATTTCTCATAAACTTCCCTCTTTATAAACACGTATATCTACCAAGCTTTAAAGACATTTAATACCCAACCGTAATCACCACGTGTAATGACAGAGCCACAGTACTCACACTCTCCACTACTTGTTACTTTGGTTGGAGCTCCACAATTTGGACAGTTTGTTGGTACCAATCCATCTGCTTCTACTTTTGTTTTAACACCTGCTTTGCGAATAAACTCAAAGCGATAATAACGTTCTTCTAAGCGATTTGGATTTCCAAACAGAACTTTTCCTGTCGTATCATCAACTGTATAGTCCGTACAAAATGCATGTACTTGAACCGTTAAGACCTCTTGGTCTCCATCGACTCTAAAATCAGCGATTTTCACATCACGTACTTCTTGGTTATCCAACTTATTTGTAATTTGTTTTGCAATGTATTCTTCCATTTGTTTATTGTGCATATTAAATAGTGCATTACTTTCAAATGGACGAACCGTATGCCAGTGTTTTGCTTCCCACGCTTCTTGTAAAGTTACATATAACTCGCCAACCCATCCTCTAAATTTCTCAGCTGAGAAATTCGGATCAATTGCTTGTACTTTCGCAATTGCACTAGCTTCATCCACAGATGTTTGTTGTCTTTGATATGGATGTGACGATGTTCCTTGTACTTTACCTTTTCGCATCTGGTAAAGAAATAATGCAATTACCAAAAAGATGATAACTTGCCAAATCCCTCCACCAAAGAATGGAAACATAAAGAAACTGGAACCGCCACCGCCGCCACCGTAGCTTCCACCACCAGACCAGCCTCCGCCAGATCCGCCAGAACCACCGCCGCCAAAACCACCAGTGTTTCCAACTTCTGCATGAAGATTTGCGGTAAATAAAAATACGATTGTCACAGTAAGACCAAGTACCCAAAATATTTTCTTATTTTTCATTTTCATTGTTTAGTTCCTCTAACATGATTCTATTATAAACCGAAATGTGCGAAAACATCAAAAAAGTTGCAGGCTCTTATTCCTGCAACATTTCTTTTGTTTGTTCAAGCCATGTTTCATCTATATAGAAAAGCCATGATTCTTGTCCTGCATATGGCTCGTAAAATAAACCACCCACACCTTCAGCAACACTTTGATTTAAGCTAAATTCATGAAATGCCATATCTGCATATCCTGTAATATCCCACAAACCAAAGTCTGTATCCGATATTTTCGTGACATCTTGATAAAAGTTAAACATCTTTGGTACACCTGCACTTTTCACAGTCGATACCATAGCTTTAATCACTTCTTGTTGGCGTCCAGCTCTTGCAAAATCACTATCACTTTTTCTATGTCTAGCATAAGCTAACGCATTTTTACCATCCATATGTTCTTTGACACCTTCTGTGAAACAATAGCTATCTGCTTGATCGTTTTCATCTTGCTCGCAAAATGTTGCGGTTGGCGTCAAATCAATCCCATCAAGTGTATCCACTAAAGAAATCATCTTTGTGAAATCCACTTCTACATATTTATCTATTTTTATATCGAACAATAATTCTACTGTTTCGATAGTTCCCTCTATTCCTGCATATGCATGTGCATGATTTATTTTATCTTCACGTTCAACTGCTGGTATGTATACATATGAATCACGAGGAATGGAAATTAGATCCACTATTTTGTGATCCTTATTTACATGAGCAAGCAACAAGGAATCCGATCGTGAGACACTTTCTCCTTCTCTTGCATCAACTCCAACAATTAAAACATTAAGGTTTCCAGAAGTGGAAACCCTAACTTTATAAATTCCATACACGCATGCTACAAGAAGCAAGAAAACGATAAGTATTTTACCTATCCTTTTCATTACTTTCATATTTTATTTTCCTTTATTAATGAATTCGATTAATTGAGGTTTTGCTTGGAAACCTACAGTTGTCGCAAACTCTGTACCATTTTTAAATAATACTAATGTTGGAATTGACATAACATTATAGTTTTGCGCAATTGTTGGATCATTATCAACATTCAATTTGATAATTTTTACTTGATCTTGAAGTTCGTTTTGTACTTCTTCTAATACAGGTGTTTGCATTTTACATGGTCCACACCAGTCAGCATAAAAGTCAACTAATACTAATCCTTGTTCAATTTCTTTTTCAAAGTCACTACCTGATACAATTTTCATAATAATTCCTCCTCCTTATCATTGAAAAATTCTACGATTCCATCGCTATCATTACTCGCTGTTGTATAATTTGCGACATCTTTTACAATATCCATCGCATTGTCCATTGCCACTGAATATGTTACAACTTCCAACATTGACAAATCATTTTCACCATCGCCAAATACAACAACTTCATCTTCATTCCAATTGTTGATTTCCATCAACTTTTGTAACGCATGTCCTTTACTTACACCATCCGGCATAATTTCTAGCCACTCAGGTAAAGCACGACCCATCCAATAGTCATATTGGAATGTTTCGTCTTTTAATGTTTCCAATAAAGCTTCAATTTTATCGCTACGATTGTACACACAGATCTTATTAACTTTTTGTGTAACTTGATCAATTGAGTCAATAAAGAAGAACTCACGATTACGCATTCCCTCCATATTGCTATTTTGTGTAATATAGTATGATTCTTTGACACCCTCAGGCAACATAATAAAGACATCTTCATCCCCCATAATGAGGATTTCACAATGGTATTTTTGCAGGGTTCTTACAATTTCAGCAAGTTCTTCATCGTGCATTTTACGAATAATCTTATGACTATCATCTTTATAGTTATATAAAGCTACACCATTGGATTCAATAAGCATCCCGTTATGTTGCTCAAGTTGAATTGCTTCAGCTGCATCTTTCATACGACTTTTGGTTCTACCACTTGCCAATACAAGAGTGACACCTTTCTTCTCTGCAAGCCAATTCAATTTCTCTTTTGTTGGAATTGATACAATTTTATCACTTGTCAACAATGTACCATCCAAATCCATAACCACTGCTTTTACCATATTCGTATTATACCACCTATCATTATTTCATGCGAACGTAATGCCACAAAAGTTAATAAAAAAGGAAGTATTTTATAACTTCCCTAAACATATTTTATAATTTGCTTGCTGCTGCTTCATCAACAAATACGACACAGTCATCGTGTTTTTGTAAAATTGAAGCTGGCATATCTTCTGTGATTGGTCCATTTTTCATTGCAGCAACTGCATCAGCTTTTCCTTCACCTGTCGCAACAAGTAAGATTTTTTTCGCTTTCATGATTGTTGCAATACCCATTGTGATTGCTTTTTTAGGAACTAAGTCCATGTTTCCATCAAAGAAACGTGCATTATCTTCAATTGTTTTTTCTTGTAAATCGACAATGTGTGTTAATGAATCAAATGAAGTTCCTGGTTCATTAAATCCAATGTGTCCGTTACGTCCAATACCTAATACTTGGATATCTACTGAAACATCAGACATTGCTTTTTCATAAGCATCACAGTCGGCTTGTGTATCACCATAAGGTAGGTGTGTATTTGCTGGATTAATGTCAATGTGATCAAACAATTGTTTGTGCATAAATGTTTCGTAACTTTCTGGGTGATCTTTCGGAATCCCAACATATTCATCTAAGTTAAATGAACTTACATCTTTATAAGAAACATTTCCTGCTTTATAATCTGCGATCATTTCGTTGTATAATCCGATTGGACTTGAACCTGTTGCTAATCCTAAAACTGCATTTGGTTTATTTACAACAACATCTTTCATTACTTCATAAGCTTTTTTTGCTACTTCATTGCTATCTTTACATACGATAATTTTCATTTTCTTCATCCTCCACTATTTATGTATTGCATCCTTGCACAACAACTATAATATATTACTCATTTAAAAACAACCAACTGGCAAGAACTTTATGCAATTTGCTTATTTTTTGCACGATAGTACATGTATGTTTTAACAATTGCAATAGCAATACCTACACAAGCACCAATAATTGCAATCGTTGTGAAAACTAGGATAATCGAATTTTCAAACCCACGATTTCCAACACGCATAAATGCATTAAGATCTATATCATGTTTTGCAACATAGCTAAAAAATGTGTTACTAAAAATCTTAGGTTGTCCTAATATATATAGCCATGAAAATAATCCAACTACATGACTTATGATACTTACGATACAAACTTTGATATTCCAATGGCGATAGATTAGCTTCACAATAGATTCAACCATTGAGATTGCCATCATAATTACAAGCATGGGTACAAGTACACTAACAAATGATTTTGCAAATATTTCGGTTTGAAGTAAACCATCTTCATAAATTGCAACTTCGAAAGGTAAGTAATTACCAAAAATCAAAATCACAGCAACAATAAAGATCACACCAATAATTAATTCTGCAATAATATCTGCTAATGGAATAGACTTTGTTTTCTCTTTTGGAACTTCAGGTAAATCATCAACACTCCAATCCACTTCCCCTTTTTTTAGACTTGTTCTTTCATAAATAACAAATCCAACGGTTGTCCAAACTAATGCTTGTACAACTGCAGAAGCACTTAATCCAATCGCATGTCCAATAACTTTTTTAAAAACTAATGCTGCACTTAATGTTTGTTGATCAACAGCTAACACTTGGAAAACTCCTTGAATTGCACCAATGATTGCAAGTGCAATTGCCACAACTGGAATCACAATCTTCATAACATGAATATAGTCTTCATAGATTGCTGGTGATATTAAATATTTAGGTTTTTGTCGATACTCTTCAGCTAGTTTCGCAGGATTTCCCATGCTATACAGTACTTCTTTAATATTTTCGTCACTTGCATCATCTGCCAACATATCATAAATATTCGCTTCTAATTCTTTACACACATCTTCGCGTTCACTTTCTGGTAAACGTCGTACTACATCATACACATATCGTTCAATACGATTATTTTTCTTCTTGTTCATGAATAATTCCCTCCATACTTTGTTGCATCAAATTCCATTCGTTGACCAATTCTTGAAACAAGCGTTCTCCTTCACTACTGATCACATAGTATTTACGTGGTCGACTTTCACTTGTATCCCATTCATTTTGTAACACTCCTTGTTTGTCGAGTCTTCTTAAAAGTGGATACAGTGTATTTGCTTCAATCTCTATTCCTTTTTGTTTCAACGTTTGCAATAATTCATATCCGTATTGGGGTTTATGTAGACATCCCAATACTGCCATAATTAAACTTCCCCTACGTAATTCGGTAATATAACTTGCAAGTAAGTCTTTTGTACTCATAGTTTCACCTCACAATCACAGTATACTGTGTGACACACACTATTGTCAATAATACATTATTATAAATTTAAAATGAACACAAAAAAACTGCTAACAAAATTGCTAACAGTCTATTTATCATTATACGTATCTAGGAATGAAACTTCATGTTCATCATCATAATATGCAAGTACTTTATCTAGGTTTACATTACTCATACTATGAAAGATATTACTTTCAATGTATGGGTTACTTTGATGTAGTTCTTTAACCAATTGTTTCACTTCTTTTCTTTTACTACTATGCTCGTGATCCGCTTTTTCAATATCTTCCGTAAACCTGCATGCACATTGTAAGAACTCCATTCCTACATAATCTTTCCATGCAAGAATATCATCTTCTCTAACTAAATACAGTGGACGTATCAATTGCATCCCTTTAAAGTTTGTTGCGTGTAATTTTGGCATCATGGTACGCACTTCACCTGCATAAAACAGATTCATCAAAGTTGTTTCAATGACATCATCATAATGATGTCCCAATGCAATTTTATTGCATCCTAATTCTTTGGCAAAGCGATATAAATAGCCTCTACGCATTCTTGCACATAAGTAACATGGATTTTTCTCAATATGTTCGACAGACTCAAAAATCTTTGAATCAAAAATTTCAATTGGAATTTCTAAACGTTTCGCATTATGAACAATCATTTCTCTGTTTGCTGGTGAATACCCTGGATCCATCACTAAGTATTTTACTTCAAAAGGTATCGCACTAAAACGTGCTAAAAGTTGAAAGCACTTTGCCATAATCATGCTATCTTTTCCACCAGAAATACAAACTGCAATCACATCATGTTCTTCAATCAGTTTGTAATCACGTATTGCTTTCATAAATTTGGAAAAAACATCTTTACGATATGTTTTTAATAAACTATTATTCATCTCTTTTGCGTTCATAAAACTCCTATTTTAGTATTCGTACTTCTTCTTCTAAACATATTCCACTATGTTCTTTCACTGTTTTCTTAATGTGTTCAATTAGTTCAATGAACTCTTCATACGTTGCACCATCATGATTGACCACAAAACCTGCATGTTTATCTGATACCATCGCTCTTTTTAAGACAAAACCCTTTAAACCTGCTTCATCAATTAGTGCGCTAGCATATCCTCCAACGGGTCGTTTAAAAGTACTACCTGCACTTGGTTTATCTAATGGTTGTTTGCTTTGACGTTTTTCCCATAACTCATCCATACGTGCACGTATTGTATCTGCTTTTCCTGTTTCTAATTGAATCGAAATCTCTAAAACAATTTCAGGCGTACCACTCAAACGTGAGTGACGATAGGCAAATTCCATTTCTTCATTTGTATATTCATGAAAATTTCCGTCTTCATCAACCGTAATACATGTTGCAAGTACATCTTTTAGTTCTCCACCATAGGCTCCTGCATTCATAAAAGTCGCACCACCAACACTTGCTGGTATTCCATAGGCAAACTCTAAACCTGTAAGTACTTGATTATATGCGTACTCACAAACATCCCAAAGCATTGCACCTGCTTGTGCAAATACTTTTTGATTTTCATGCCAAATTTGATGCATATGTTTTTTCAAATAAATAATGATTCCATCATATCCATCATCACTCACTAATACATTACTTCCATTTCCTAAAATAAAATATGGAATATCACAAGCCTTTGCTTGTTGAATTAGCATTTTTACTTCCTCTTTTGAACGAGGTGCACAAAAAAATGTGGCATTTCCACCAATATGTAATGTTGTATATTCTTTTAAAGAAACTTGTTGTTCATAATCAAGATTATGTGCATCAAGATAGTTTTTAAATGTTTCTATTTGCATAATTTCATTCCTTATATATCGCTATCTTAATATAGATGATTTTCACTGTTTACGCAACGAAAAAGACTATTAATTCACATAACACGTATAATCACAAAAAAAGAATCAATACATTATAAATATATATGTACTGATTCTTGACGAATTAAAGTAATTCTCTTTTTCTTTTATATAATATGTATCCAACCAATAGCATACTACAACCCATTAATCCAACATAGAGTTCAAATTGAGTTGTATCTGCAGTCGATACTGATTTAGCATTTACATTATCATCTTTTGCAATTGCTGGTAGATTTATTTCATCTTGGATATCAGATGTAGAATGATCTTTATTTGGTTTTTGAGATTCTTGATCATCACTTGGTTTGTTTGGTTTATTTTCACTTGGTTCATCAACCTTTTTTACAGCTTTATATGCAAGTTGTAGACGGTTGCACATATCATCAATACGTACTTGCTCGCTAATTTCGACTTCCAAAGTAAAGGAAATTGCTTCTTGTAAGATCAACTCAAAATCACTAGTATTTACATAATTAGCATAATCGTCATTTGCTTTTAACTGCTGTGATTTTTCAATCCATGTCTCTAAATCTTTATAATATCCAATTTGGGTAAAATATGTATCACCTGTCATTGCACTACTATTTTTTGGATTACCTAACGATTTATAGAATTTACCTAGATTTGTGAGCGAACCATTTGCTTCATCATATAATGCAGTTGCTCCTCCTTGTTGGTCATTTATACCAAATGAGAACCATGCATATCGTTCCACATATGCTCTTTCATCCATACCACGAATTGTTGTTTCCATGTACTCTTTTGTATAACTTTCGTTTTCAAAGTTACCAGGACGATATCCACCCCAATCCGCAGCAAGGCTATATTCAGTTACCCATATTGGTTTTTTCCACTTTTCGTAAGCTTCATCAATTACCTCAAAAAGAAGATTGGCCATATTTGCATCTCCCCAATCAAAGTATACGTGAATTGGAATGAAATCAATCTCATCCATATCAATACCTTCTAAGTACTCTAAAAACCAAGCACTTTCCGTAGGTTTCCAAGTCACAACAGGAGCTCCAATGCGTAAGCCACTTTCCGTAAAATGATGTTGATATGCAATCGCTTCTTTGGGAGATAAATTTGCTTGGACTGCAAGATCTGGTTCATTAAATCCTAATACCGTATGATATGTACTAGACATTTCTTTCAACCACGTTTCACTACCTGTATAATTACTCCAAATCATTGGAATATAATCTAGCGTACTTGTTTCTGGCAAACTGGGTTCTTTATCCCAATTGTAATACCATGAAAGCTTTAAATCGTCTGGTTGTACACCTTTTGCGATTCCTAAACCTTTTTTTGAAACCGCAAAACTTCGTTGATTGGACAACAAGCGAAATGCATCATCACTAATTGCAATCACTTGAATCGTATGAACATTTACCTCAGTTGTATAATACTCAACTTTGTAGATATCTTTATCTTTATGAGGCAGTGTATCTACTAATGCACCATCAACATACACTTCATATGAGTCAATTGATAATTGTCCATCCTGCAAACCTTTAAAACTAATTTGAATAGGCCCAGCTGGCAACAATTGATCGACACTTGGTGTTATGATTGCTTCATGTTTCCATGCTTCTAAAGGATTGGTATCGTTTGTTTTTGCATGTACTTTACCAAATGGCAAAGTACATACAATACATAACACAATAAGTAGTAATTTAATCCTTTTCATGTTTTCTAATTCCTACGAATGCAATTAGTGCACCTAATAACATAACTCCATAGAAAATCACGTTTGTTTCATCACCTGTTTTTACTCCATCAGCTGCGATTGATGGTAGTTTTGTTGTATCTTTTGGATTTACAGGATCTTTTGGATCTACAGGGTCTTTTGGATCTACAGGGTCTTTTGGATCCACAGGTTTTGATGTATCTACAACTAATTGATCAATTGCCGCACGCAACACTGGTACCATTGCATCCACATCGGCTTGCACTGCCCAGTCTTCACCTTTTTCAATATATAGTTCATGTGCAGCAGTAAACGCTTCTTCAAATATTGCCCATGTTTCTGAAGTATATGTACCATTTATGGCTTTTGCTTCTTCATATACTTTTGCAAGTTCACTTAAATCTACATCACCTGCATCATTCATCGGTTGCGTACCTTCTACGGTAATGATTTTTCCATCTTTATGGCTGAATGTATTAGCAATTCCATCTTTGTAGTTTAAAAGGAATACACGACGCCATCCATATCCAAACGTATTTGTTTTTTCGTCAAACCCGCTACTTACTTCATCACCAACATTATTTACAATATGGTTGATTTTCTGTAGGACTCCGCCATCTTTCCATTCTTTAGCAAATGATTGCATACATGCATTTTCAATAAGTACACCCGGTTTGTTTGGAACTTCAATTCCACTATCCAATTGAATTTGCACCTCACTTGAATCATATGTTGGTCCTGTGAAAATAAATACATTATAAATACCTAAACCAACTGCATAGTGATTGTTTACTTTGTTAGCAACTTTATATGATGCATATCCATTGGTTGTTCCTTTGTGGTTCGTCCATGCATCTTGACTGATTGGATCATACGCCGTTTCGTTTTGATAGAAGTATGTCGCTCCATTTTCACCATTCCAAAGTGTCGTATACTTTTGGAAATGTTCATTGAATAGTGCATAACATGTTACATTATCACCGTTTACAATTAATCCATGATTTGATTCATTTCCATCCCATGCCACACCTGCACCGTGATCTGCACGCCAAATCCAGAAATGATCACCGATCACATGATCACTATTGATAATTAATGCATCATCAGCTTTCGTAAGTTGATCTGTAGTACCTCCAACACGGAAGAATAAATCAGCTAATAGTGTAGGTTGATCTTCATGACTTGTATGTTTTCCTTCTTCTCCAACAACTAACAGTGTTTTCGAATGTGCTCCTGCATCAAAAATAAGACCAGCAACTGTTAAATTATCAACATCTGCTAAACGCATAGCTCCATCTTCATTATCAGGAATAATTGACGCCATACCCGTACCTAATACAATTGTATCTTTCTTGTTTACTTCAATTACTTCTTCAGCATGATATACACCTGGTGTAAAAAATACATGGTTTCCACTTTCTAATTTTTCATTAATTGTACTTGCAGAATCACCTTCTTTTGCGACATAGAATTCATCGATTGAAACGATTTCTCCTTCACCCATATTATCTTTTTTCCAACTTGTTCCTTTGTATTCTTTTTTGATTGATGGAACAAATACTTTATATTCTCCATCATCATCTAAGAACAAGAATGGTTTTTCACGTATAATTGGCGTTTCACTAATATTCGTATCAACGCTTTGTGCAAGTTTTCCATCTGTCCCAATAAATGTATTTTGCCAGTTTGTATATCCATTTTGGTTCATCAATTCAACACCTTCATTAACACCATCACGTACCAAGTTTGGTGCGATTACACCTTGATAGAATGCATTTAGTGTAGTTCCAAACACATTTCCAGCCAGTTGTGTATTACGTGTATAGAATTGTTGTCCTGACCAAGTTCCTGCTGAATTTCCTTCGTTATCAACTCCAGTAATATAACTATCTGCAGTATATCCTCCACTTGCCCATCCATAGTTCCAGTCATAGTTCACTGGTCTTTCTGAATAGATTCGACGTAATGGTGCTGCCTGTGCAACTGCCCAGTTAAATGAACCAGGACGATACGAACCAAACGCGGATGTATTATCACTTGTTTTTATAATCGAAATATTTTCCATAGAGCGCCAGAAGTTACAAGTTGCATTATCCGCACTCAAGTATGATGGAATTTCAACATTTGTCAGTTTCACATCATATGGCGTTTTTCCTAGACCACCAATGTGTGTATAGAAACCTAATGCCATTGGTTTTGTATCAGTGTAATCACCAGGTTTGAAATATAGTGCATAACGATTTTCGTTAAACTGCGCATCTGCTTGAATATCATTTTGCTTAATAAATACTTCATTTACAACTTCATCAATCTTCTTTGCATCATCTGTTTCTGCAAAGAAGATCATATGCTCACCAAATAACGTTTTTTCAAGTGCACCATATGAATCCGACATGTCAGATGTTCCATTTTCATTTACTGCAACAACTTTGTAGTAGTTACTGTATTTATCTGCATTCGGTGTTTTGTCAACATAACTTGTTGAAGTTGAAGAACCAATATATGTATATCCATCTTTATCAAATGCACTTCTTGCTCTATATACTTCGTATGAAGTTGCACTATCAACTGCATTCCAAGTTACTTTCGTTTCATTTGAAGATTCTTTAGCTTGTACATTCGTCACATTTACAGGTCTTGGTCCATTTTTTGTTTGAACAGTTGTCGCAACTGATGCAAAATTGTCACTTTCATTATTGATTACAGTACGAACTTCAATGTTGTATTCCGTTCCTGCTTTAACTCCTTCAATCATAACCGATGTATCTGCAGTATTTACTGTGATTGTATCTAAACCAGTACCTAAATCTTTAGGTGTTACGATTACTTGATAACCAGAATAAATTGGTGAACTTTCAGGTTTATCAAAACTAACCGTAAATTTATCATGATTCACATCTTTGGCAACTAAATTATCTACTTTCTTTGGACGTATAACAGAATGAGCGATGAAACGATCGTTTTGTCCTGATACTGCTCCATCAACTATCATTTTCCCATTAATTACAGTAATCAATTTATTTGAGTCAGATGCATAGAATGATACTGTTCCATCACCATTTGGTTTAACAATTATCGATTCCCATCCACTAGCAGTATTACCATTAATTTGTTTTACTTCGCTTATACCTCCCGATTGCCAACGTAACGTTGAATTATTTTTTGAAATGAAGTTCATAACCTCATTACCATTGAACTCCCCATATACTGTATCAAAACGCATTGTATCAGGAATTAAATCATTTTCTTTTTCTCCATCTACCATTACAGGGTTGTTAAGTACACCATCAGAACGAACATATTTTTGTGTTTCTACGTGTTCGAAATACACACTAACATCATCATATTTATTCTTTACGATATAAAATGTCGCTGCGTTGTTAATATCTGTACTACCAACAACTAATGTTTCATTTTCAATCGCAAGGTATGCATTTGCATAAGTCTTAATACGTATAATATTTGTATCAACACTATCTGTTTCGATTTTAAAACCTTCCCAGCTTCCTGCATGAATTCCAGTTTGAAAACCTCCATTAGCTAACAAATTCGAACCATCCGCTTTCCAAACCTTGTTTGTTTCTGCATTTTGAAACTGAACGATTTGCAATTCTTCGTTTTCAATTATTTGAAATAATGCAGCTTTCTTTAAGTCATTACCTTCTTTTTCATCTTCTGTAGCCATAACTTTAGAACCATCATCATTTACAGTCAATATTTTTCCGCTATCAACTGAAACTAGATATGAGAAAGCATCATTTTGTTTGTAATCATCAAAATCAATCGTTGACTCTTTTTTTAACGCGCTCACTGGATTAACAAATGATACGAGTAAAAATACAGTCAAAAAACTTAACATAATTTTCTTCATTTTTTCCCTCTCTTATTTAAACATTCACACATTATTTTCTATTTTTTATCGAGGCCCTATTCGTAAAAAATAGATCTTATACATCGACTACGTCATAAAATTTGTATAAGTTTGTCTTCAATTCGATATCTTTTGAATACGCTTACATAATAGCAATATATTTTTTCGAAATCCTAAAATTGTCACTTTATAAAACAAAATAATGATTATGTAATTTGTCACGTAAAAAAAACAAAAGGGTAAAATACACCTTTTGTTCAATGTTTATGGTTGTTTTATTTAAATTTGCTTATACATTTTTTGAATTATTAACTTCGTACATATTCCTTACAAATGTATTTTTTGTTAAAGAGAATAGTTCTTTTGCGCTAGCTTAAATGAAATGATACGAATCAAAACATAAGCTATTAGATACATTCCTCCTATACCAAAAATCGATGTGTGAAGAATTATGTTTCCTGATAACAAATGAATTAAAGATATATATTGAAAACCTTCTAATCCTATCTGAGCAAGCATGAATGGAAGTAATACAAGAATAAACATAATAGTAATTGTATTTTTTCTACTTCGAAGAACTTGAGAAAACACTAAGACGATTTCAAGTACTGTAAATAAAACTAATAAACGAAATATTTGTAAATACAAGAAATTTATCAGTAAAGGCACTTGTAGATACATTGGATCGTAAATTTTCACTGTAGTATCTAATCGAAAAATCGATATAGTATCATTCAACCATCCACTCATCGGATACTTTAACACAAATAAAACAAAAGAGATACAAAACAGCAAGAATGCAATTATTAAACTCTCAAGATAACCAATACGTCTTTGCGTGTCTAACCTGCGTTTTTTTCCGTAGAGTGTTAGTTTATACAAATTTTCCTGTTTTGCACTTTTGTCAATTGAATATAGTCCTGAAAAAAGTAAGACAGCAATAAGTACAAACCATGTACCATACATCATATCTCTACTATATGTATTCAAAGAAAATACAGCTTGATACCCAGTTGGATATACAATTGTCGTTCCTATAATATTCGAGTAATCACTATAAAAATTCTCAAATGCTCGATTTTCCATTAAACTAAAAATATAAGCATCTTCTATTTGTTGAAATTCTTCATGAGTTAGTAAGCCCTTTTCATAATCTGAACTTGATTTTTGGAACATAATACTTTCGTTCTCAATTGCCGTTTTCTTTTCTTCAATTTTCTTTATCTTTTTGTTGGAAAGATTACCACCGTATATTTGATACTGTTCCTCTGCAGAAGAAAAATTCACTTGATTCATTTTATCGAAAAAACCATATGATATATACAGGCAAAAACAAATGGAAACAATTATAATAAATAAGCCTTTTCCATTAATAAACTGCTTATAGAATTCATGATTTTTCAGACTTACATGTTTTCCTCGTGTATTAGGTTTATGTCTTGTTATTGTTTTAGTAGAATTAATCCATCCTTTGCTATAGACATAAATAGCGCTCATTGTAACTACAAGAAGTATTATCATGCATAGTATAAAAATTTGCCATTCCTTCATTTGAATCCCAAACAGGCTTTGCATTCCAAATTCATTTATTAATGTTTCGAAATAAGCAAGATTAAAAATATTCCACTTTCTTAGTATGCTTAAACTTGAGTAATCAGACAAGGCTTGCAAAAAGAAAAACTCAAGCAAACAAAATAGACATATCACAATAGAGGTACGCAAATCACTTCTTAATAAGGATAGTAACAAGTAATACACACTAATAAATCCTATAATAAGAAAAATTTGCTTACCAACGCATAAAAATATACCTGCGAGTATTGATATATTATATGGTGATTCATAAAAAATGGGTATACTTTGTATATTTGCTAACATATCTGGCAAACCATATATAATTGAGTTTATAACAAGTAAGAATACACAAAATACAATTATAGTGGATATTGAAATACATGAAATCGCTAAAAACTTCGCTTTATATAACGAGAATTTTCCTTTTTTCGATAAATAACTTATTCCAGCTGTATTGGATTCTTGTTCAAAATTATTAAGTATATATATCGCATATATTGAAACGAAAACAGCTAAAACAAAAACAATATATTGTTTCGAACTCGCTTCTATTGCAAGATAGTTTACGATTTTAACATTATCCTTCTCTATATTTTCATACGATGCTTTGGTTTGTTGTTCTAAATCTGACTGTATAATTCCAGATTGATATTTCTCATAATTACCTATATTTTCAACATAATGCAATGCATCACTCACTAATATGTAAGCTTCTTCATCTGATATTCCATATCTATTGTTGACAGTATTTTCATTAGCACTAGTTGGAATTTCATTCTCGGAATTTGTTTGCAAACTATTTTGTAAATCTTTTTCTAGAGTAACAAGTTTTTGATATGTTTCTTCATATGATGGACTGTTTAGCAGCATTTCATTATACTGTTTGTGATATGAATATATATTCGTAGAAGAGCTTGTTGAAAATGCAAAAAAGATTAAAAAGACAACACATAAAATCAAACACATTAAAAAACTTTTCTTAGATATTATTTTTTTCAGTTCGTAGAATACTAATTTCATGAGTTTCTCTTTTCTAAGTTAAGTAATATAAGTATACTTCTTCCAAACTAGGAATCGCTTGTGTTTGTTTTGTAGCTTCTTCTTTTAAATAACGGATAAACATTCCTTCTCGCAATTTAGAAACACTTGATATTTTATACTTATTACGATACTCAGGTAAATCTGATTCATTAATCATTTTTTCATGTACATACGGTTTTATTGATTGAATAAGTTCTTCAGGTTTACCGTTTTTAACTACTTTTCCATCTCTAATCAGAATTATTGAATTTGCAATTGATTCAATATCTTGCATAACATGAGTTGCTATAATAACTATTCTCCCATCACTTATTTCGGAAATATAGTTCCGTAAATTGATTCTTTCAAACGGATCTAGTCCTGCAGTTGGTTCATCCAAAATAATAATTTTTGGATTAGATAAAAGTGCTTGTATGAACAAAAGTCTTTGTTTCATACCACCCGAATATGTTTTGATCTTTCTATGAATTACATTCTCAAGATTCACTCTCTTTACCAAACGGTTTATTTGTGTGGTCGCATCCTCTTTTAATAACCCCTTTAGAGTAGCTATATAATACAAAAATCTAATACCGGTAAAATCATCAAAACCATCAATATTTTGCGGCATCAATCCGATAGAGTTTTGATATTCTGTATATTTTTGATTTACTTCTTTTTCATTGAAAGTAATTGTTCCAGATGTTTGCTTAATTAATGTTGTAATGCAGTTAATCAATGTGCTTTTTCCAGATCCATTTGGACCGATCAATCCATATACACCATCTTCTAAATCTAAATTCACTTCATTCAATGCTTGAACATCTCCAAATTTCATGCTCACATTTTTTACTATCAACTTCATATACGATACTCTACTTTCCTAAATCGCGTAAATTGGTGAACTTACTATTTTCAATACGTAATTCTTTATATCCTACAATTCGATACGAACCGTCTGGTTGATACTCAGCAATTCCGAAAGTAAAAGTTGAATCAATAAATATATCACCTGTTCGATACTCTTTTGGTCTAGCAAAAGTATCTAAAATGTTTCCTTTGGAATCGAATAGTACATAATTCAAATTTCCAAGGGAATCTTCAATATAATCGCTGTAAATATACAATCCACTTTTTGGATCAGCAAACACATATCCCCAACTGTCTGATAATTTTACTTTATCCTTTGTTTTCGAGTCACAGTAAAATGTTTGATTTCCAATCATTTCAATTGTAAATTGCGAATTATAATACAAGAGCATCAAATCAACATCTCTTACAAATTTTAATTCTTTCTTTTCTATATTAATTTCAAATAATGCTGATGAGTAAAATTTATCAGCTTTTTTATAATTATTTGCATTTATGTAAATTTTACCTTCATTTGTGAATAAGTTATTAAAAATAGCAGTTTTTTGATTTTCTATCGTAGTCCATTCCCATGATTCTAAGTTAACTATTCCAATTTCTCCTCCACTCACATAAATCATATATCCCATTGTAAAATACGGTATAAAATCAATATTTTTAGATGATATTTCTTTCGTAAACACTTCTTTACGATTCTTACCATACATATCCATTTCAATCAAAATATAAGTATACATATCCGTTTCAACATCAAACTCTGCGTAGGTTTCATACAATTTATTGTTATAATAACTTAAATAGTCATAAGTCTCGCTAATAAAACTACTGCAGTTTTCTGGGTTATCAAAGTTACAATTTTTTGTTTTTTCTGAATTCACAATTTCAAATTCATCATTCTCACTATTATATTGAGAAAAAACTGATCCCTTGTAACCTCCTTCTTTGTCATTGAAACGATTTATAAAATAATAGCCATCCTTTGTTTGAACACCACTACTTATCATACTATTAAATGGCGTATCTAATGATTCATATGTACGTTCAAATCCCCAAATTGATGAGTCAACACTCGTTTTACTAATTTCATTTGTTTCCTTGCTTGATGAGCATGAAGTGCATATCAAAAGCATTACTGCCAGTATACATACACTCAACTTCTTTGTGATTACTTCTATTTTCATACAAAATCCATCCTTTTAACAATTTTAACACATTGCTTATATTATGTAAAAAACGAAGAGTTTCACATTGACGCTTTTATATTTTTTCTATTATACTCATTTTCATTTTTTAAAAAAACACAAGAGTATCTACAAAATAGTCTTCATATTTTAGTAAAAATTGCTTTATTTAAAAAAACGCTATCAACTATAATTAATAGATGATTTTATACTCTGAAACATAAAAAAAGTAATTCATCTATCTACTAACTCTTGTGAATTACTTTATGTTTTATTTAACAGACATAGTTCCTTACAAAAATTGCTGCACCTAGCAAATTTGCATCATTGTGAAATTTACAGGTTGTTATTGTTGGATGGAATGCTGACTTAAAATGAAAGGATACTTTATTGTTGTATACATCAAGTAATGTATCTAAAAACCATGGAGCTTCAGATATTCCACCCCCAATACAAATCACCTCTGGATTATACACAACATTTATTGCATGTAGACCCAATGTGATGTTTGCACACCACCACTCAACTGCTTGGATTGCATATGGATTTTTTGCAATAAATTGTTCGCTTACGTCTTTGCCGTATTTGACATCTTCATTATCAAGCGCATTATACTTTTGAATTAAACCTGGAACACCTGCGTGTTCAACTAATACTTCTATTTCATTTGTCTTCTCATTAATTCCAACAGGTAAGTTAGATAACTCTCCTGCTGCACCATCAAAACCAGTAATTACACCTCGATCATCACATAGACATCCACCAATGCCAGTTCCAATAATAAAGTATGCAGAACTTTTTGCACCTTTTCCATTTCCGATTTGCGATTCACAGTACCCTGCTGCTTTTGCATCATTAATCGTTGCTACTGGTTTTTGTAGACGTTTTGCAATCTCATTTGTGACATTGGTTTGATACATGATAATTGCATTACCACCAGCTTTAGTTGTTACTACTCCATCATCACTTAGCACACCAGGTGCACTAATACCTACCAAGCCATATTCACAATCGAATCCACTGCAAATATCATCATAAAACTCATCTGCACTTTTGCATGCTTTCGTTTCTTTTTTCCATGTATGAACCAGTTGATTATTGTCATCAACTAGACCATACTTTACAAAGGTTCCACCTATATCAATTGCTAATACATTCATTCATAATCTCCTTGTTTGTTTCACATATCATAGCAACAAATACGAAAAATGTCCTATAAATATAGGCAAATAAAACAAGATTGCTTCTTTGTGACAAAACTTACATCTCGTTTATTTTTTCATCGAGTAAAGCAACAGAAATTTGAAATGCTTCAACTCTACGCTTAGCAAGTGTAATTTGTGACTTATAACGTTTTTCTTCTTGCTTTGCTTCCAAGGTTTTAACAACCTCACTTGTTTTATGAATCAAAGAAAGTAATTGCTTCTTTGCTTCTTGTAATTGATCAATTGTATATTCCATAATTCTCCTTTCATTTGAAAAAAAGCCTTTTTGGCTTTATTTTTGTAATTGTTGATTCATGATATTTAGTTCATCTTCACTAAGATATCTCCACATACCTTCTGGTAAATTGGCAATTTTAATATTCATAATGCGTATACGTTGTAAGGCATCAACATGATATCCAAGTGCTGTACACATGCGACGAATCTGCCGATTCATCCCTTCACTAATAATTAGTGAAAATATATGTGTACTCAGTTGTTTTACTTTAGCAGGTTTTGTTGTTTGATGTGCATTCGTAACTGCATTATAAATCGTAACTCCACTTGCCATTTTATCTAAAAAATCCTTCTTTATTTTACGATTCACTTGCACAATATACTCTTTCTCATGCGCATGTTCTGAACGTAAAATTTTATTTACAATATCTCCATCATTGGTTAATAAAATCAAACCGGTTGTATCCTTATCCAACCTTCCAATTGGAAAAATTGGTGTTTCATAATTCATATAATCAACGATATTCGTTGCATCTTTTTTGTCTGTAGTACATGTGATTCCTTTTGGTTTATGTAAAGCGATATAAACAAGTTTACTAGTTGGTTGTATGATAGTTCCGTTAACTGTAACTTTTTGTGAATTTTGTACTTTACTTCCCATTGTTGCTGTAATTCCATCAATTTTTACAAGTCCTTGTTCAATTAATTTATCCGCTTCTCTACGCGAACAATATCCAGAACTACTAATATATTTATTCAAACGTATGGCATCTTTTATCTCATGTTGAATCAGTTTTTGATTAACTTGTTTTTCTTTTCCAAACTGTGTTGCATGCTTCATGAATCATCCTCTATATTTCATTCTTATGTATTATACCATTGAATATATTTGCTGCATACTATACAAGACTAAATAAGAATTTATTGTATTTATGTTGTTAGAATAATACTATTAAGGATCAAATAAAAACATCGTCTTTATACCATTATCAATATATGAAAATGATTTAAGACCATATAATGCACTATTCTTGATATCACAAGAAAATATCATACTTCAGCAACTATAATCGTAGATGATTTGATAACTTTGTTAAATTCCAGATAAGAAACTTCTTAGTTTTTTGTCAAGTAAACTATACTCGTTTTTCCTTATCCCAACCCCCTTGAAATACAGTATTTGTGTCTTTACAAAGGTGTTGAACCGCTGTTCTACTGGTAACCATTGCGGCAGGCATTCCGCCTGGTATCATTAGTCTTTGACCTGCAAAATATAGATTTTTAATATCTTTTGATTTAGATGGGGAAGTATTACTATTCGATTTTGGTTTCATAACCGACATCCATGAACCACGAAACGTCCCACAATACCGTTCATATGTTAACGGTGTTGCAATATCCCAAACTTCAACTTTACCCTTTATTTCTGATAAATTTTCTTCAAGAAGTTGAATGATGTTTTTCGCTAACTCTTCTTTCTTATCTTGATAAGTGCCTTCTAAATATAATTGCTTCCATCTATCATATGTATCTTCATACAACATGATAGTAATTGCTGTACAACCTTTAGGAGCATACCCCTCAAAGGTGGCATAATTATTCAAACTTATTGATGTATATGTCCTACCACAATATACAAAAGGTTCTTTGAGCGAAAGCACAATATTTGTTGGTAAATGACTCATATCTTGTTTTACACCTAAAGAAATAAAAGTACAATTTACAGGTATTATTTCATCCTTTAGTTTAGTTATCCAATCTTCACATAGAGGAGGATCAAACAATTGTTCAGTTGCTACTAAAGTATCGGACGTAACTATCACAGCATCAGCCATGTACAACTTATTACCAATACTTATACTGTTCACCTGTGCATCTACGACATTGATGCAACTAACTTTTTTTCCATACTCAATAACGCCACCAATGTTTTCAAATGTATTTGCCATATTTTGAACCATTTGTAATGAACCACCTTTTGGATACCCGCTGTCATATTCAGCTAAACCACCCAAAGTAAATATAAGTGAAGTCGCACTATATTCACCCATAGCTATGACTGATTTTAATAATTCGTGTATACCTTTATGTTTAAAACACCCAACGTATTCATCAATACTCATTTTTGATAACTTTGCCATAGTTTTTGCGGCTTTTACATACGCAAATAGTTGAGACAAAGGTATTGAAGTTTTATGATGAACTCTCACACCTTTTATATCAGTAATTGGCATAGTTGCTTTTTTTAGTGCTCGAATATCCTTTATAAGCTGACATATAGCTTTTTCATCTTGTGGAGATATTTCTAATAAGTGTTTTTTCAGTTTATCCGTATCTCTGTATAATGCTATTTTTTCTTCTCCATTTACATATGTAAGAAATGGATCTCGATTAAATATAGGGTTATTTTCTTGTAAAGCACCTAGAGAATACCACAATTTGTTTAACTCAGTTTTTTCGCTTGACCCCACTAACCAATGCATTCCACCTTCAAAATAGTATCCTTTACGTTTCCAACCAGTAGCATTACCTCCTGGCATAGTGTGAGTTTCAAAAATTGTCACATCAAATCCACTTTGACGTGCAAAAATACCAGCTGATAAACCAGCAATTCCCGCGCCGATAATAATTACTTTCATAATAACGTTTTCTCCTTTGCACGGATAATATCTACAATCCATTCTGAATCTGGTAATTGCATATTCTCATTTAATGCATACATTTGTATTATTCCTTGTAAAGCTGTCCAAAACGTCGTCGCTAAACTTAAGGGATCACCTTGGCGTATTGTCCCCTCTTGCTGTCCCCTCACGATAATAGGCATCGTCTCTTCATAAAAATTAATGCTCGATGCTATTTTTTTTGCCTCCTCTGGTATCCCCTCATTGTATATAGCATTTCCCATCAGAAGAAACATCTTCGCGGTAAACATAGAATTTTTTGCATAACTTAACGTTTGTTTTGCACATGTTTCAAAAAATAACAAAGGATTAACATCGTCGATTTCAGAAAGTACTTGTTTCGGTCCCAATACACCCATTTTTATTAATTCAATATATAATCGTTCTTTCGATTCAAAATAGTGAAAGAGCAGTCCAACACTCATATTCATTTCATCAGCTATATCTTTAACCTTCGTTGCTGAATACCCTTTTCGAATGAATAAATCTAAAGAAACAAGTAAAATATCTTTATATCGTTGTTCTTTTTGTTCCTGTCTTGTTTTCATAAGCGCTCCCATTTCATTAATAATCCATTCATTGAATATATGTTCAATGAATCCATGTTAGCATGATAATCATAAAACTTCAATCTTCTTTTGCCAAAAACGTTTATGAACTCTCAATCTCTTAACTTAAAGCATTTGATAATTAGCTATTCATCTATATTAGTAAAAAATTCTACATTCCGCTGTTCTTATAGTATTTTGCGATTATAAATCAAAAAAAGACTGAAATTAATCGGTCCCTTTGATATAGCAAATAGTGACTTTGTATTATAATCCTTCTAAATAATCACAATACTCTATTTCTTCCACCCATCCATCTTTCCATATTTGATATGTATTATCATTATACATTTGCATAATATATGCTTTCCACTTACTAGGAGATGAAAAGAATTTGAAATGAAGGTGATTATATTTTTTGCACAAACTAATAAGATTCTCTTCCGACAAACCTAGAGAAAATTTATCAGTAAAAGAAAAATATGAAAATATGCAATTATATGCTTTAGACTGTAGTACCCAAACAATGTTATTACCTGAGACATTTGGAAAATAATTTAGTTCTTTTATTTTCGCAAACAAATCTATATAAGTTGCATCATCATTCATTCGACAGATTAACGTATGATTACTCATATCATCAGCTAAACACACACTATCTCTATTTATAATAATTTCTAACATTATTTTCCTTCCTTCGACATTACAACAGCATTTTCAACATATACCAAGCTACAGAATTGGATGCCTAGAAAATTCTGTTGAACCGATTACGTGGTCATTCCTTTTTCATTTGAAATAGGTTTTATCGATAATCTATTCGTGAACTGATTTTTGTAAAAAGAATAGATTAATTTAATTACATCGAAGCTATAACCATTAAGTTCCAACCCTCCAAAAGTAATCAAAGACTGTTTATCTGTATTCTTCCTCTTATTTCTCAATCCTTGTCATCAACACCACACTCTCATCGTGTCCGTTTTTGTCCCACACCATTGAATCACCTTTTTCATAGGTTTTCTTGGTTGTAAATCTTCTTTTACCATCCTCTGCGTCAACCTCTACAAGGTCTGATTCATACGGATTCGATGTTTGAAAAAAACTGGTATTTTGAAGTCTATGCGTTTTACAATACGCCCTGTCTTATCAAAGTCCTCAAACATTTCAACTCTATCAATGTACTTTTGAAAAATCTGTTTTCTCTTGGTCTGTGATTTTTCGCCAATGTAAAATGATGTTTGAGATTTCTTTGACAGCGTCCGCATAAGATGCTGTTGATTTTATTTCCTTTCGGATCTTTGCATCCAATTTCTTGATTTCCTCTTTCACAACAAGAAGTTCATCATATTTCATATCATACATCGGGTCTTCGTGATGAAGTGCATCCCTACGCTTGCTAATCATTTCAATTTCTCTAATTCTTTGCCTTTGGGTATCCTGTAAACCTTTCATTTCCTGCTCTTGCTTGTCAGTGTCGACTTTTGTATTCATCTTATCTTTCATTTCTTCTATAAAGTTATCGTTGTTGAAAGCATCTATCAACGCATCAAAGACTTCCATATCAACCCTATCTTGAGCTGGCTGTTTACTGAACGTACATAGTTGTCCATCTACAGACTTTCTATGTTTGCAAACATAGCGAAACTCGTCTTTATAATATCCTGTTCCATCTTTCTTCTTACACCTTGTCACATTACCGTACATAGATGCTCCACAGGCTGGACATTTCAGTATTGTTGATAAAAGGTGTGCATGGTCTAGGCTGTACTTCTTTTCAAAGGCAACACCTGTCTTTTGCCTTTTCTCATGTACCGAATTCCACATCTCTTCTGATATTATCGCCTCATGTAAGCCGTCATATAGGCTATATTCTTCTTGCTTTACAGTATGATATTTATCTCGTTGTCCTTTTATTTTCTCTGTCTTTCTACGCTCATATGCTATCTTGCCCATATAAACTGGATTATCTAAAACTTGTTTGACAAAGCTATCAGTAAACAATTCATACTTGTTATTCTTGTATGGCTTTCTTCGATACCCTCTGTCATTCATATATTTAGCAGTGCTCGCCAGCCCCTTGTTTTGATTCAGAAAAAGGTCATATATCATGCGGACATGTTCAGCTGCTTCTTCATTGATTTTTAACATCTTTCCTTTTTCATCTTTCATCTGAACAAGCGAGTAACCATATGGCGGTTGACCGCCGTTCCAGAGTCCTTTTGATGCCTTCATTTTTCTACCAGCCATAGTTTGTACGACAATGTTATTTCTTTCCATTTCCGAAATTGCCCCGAGAAGAGTCATGATAAATTTCCCCATCTTTGATGTGTCAATATTATCTTCCACACAAATTAAATCCACGCCATAGTCCTGTATCTTTTCAAAAACTTCAAGAATATCTCTTGTATTTCTACCAAAACGACTAAGTTTAAATACAATGATGTAATCAACTTTTTCACCTGCTTCAATGTACTCAATCATCCGTTTAAACTCTTCACGTCCCTCAATGGATTTTCCAGACTGCCCCTCATCTGAGAAATATCTTATTACATCAATATCATTAAACTCTGCCTGAGCTTCACATCTCTTTTTTTGAGCCTCTAACGAATATCCATCAACCTGCATATTAGTACTAACACGAGTATATATGTATGCTTTCTTTTCATTTATTTCACCTTTTTCTGTTCACGTGGTTTGTCCCACAATTAGAACAGAAGATACTGAAATATTCAATATAAAGCCTGATAAATCAGGAGATAATTTAAAATTCCTCCGCATAATGCAGAGGAATTTTAAATTTTTACCAGTTCTACAAACTGGTCTTTTATAGAACTAATAATTAGGTACTTTACCTCTGTTTATTAGTTAGTTATTCGTTGGCATACTATCAATTAGTTCTTTAATTGCTGTTGCCTTATAAACTATTCCCAATCCTAAAACTTCTTCTGTCAACAATTGGGTTCCTGTGTTTATAGATTTCAGTTTGTTGTTGCGTATCATTGTAGATGATACAATTCCCAACAATTTTATATCATTTTTTCCTAAAACAATCTGACCGTTTCTTATGTTTTCGTATGTTAAATCAATATAAACTGGACTTCCGCTTGAACCAGGAAATACTTGAGCATCGATTATGAAGATTTCATTTCCATTGTAATTAATCTTTGGATGACTCGCAATCAATCCTGTTCGAATTAGCGGAAGATTGTTTTTTATATCGTACCTGTTATCTGGATATCCCACAAAGTATACATTTTCTGCAACCGATAGCTCTGGTTCATCAAAAGTTGCGAGCATATCGTAAGAAACGGCTTTAAAGTAAAGTTGTTCTGGCATAATTACAAAAAGTCCTGTACACTCTAATACTGCTATGTCAACATCAGGGTTGGGATGAGGTACAACATTTTCTTTTAAGTTTTTTATTGGTAATCGTAATATGTTTCCCAAATCAGCCTCATTACCTTTCATCTTAGTAAAAGCAATTGCTATGGAATCAGTACCAAATAAGACATGCTTATTAGAGACTAAGTACAATTTATATTTGTCAGTTCCCACTGGTCTTTGTAGCAGAAATCCTGTTCCGATTGATAACAAATTACTTTCTTCATCCATGCATTCAATTCTTAGGGTTGTATACAAAAGTTGTTCATAAATATTACTCATTTCTGCTATCTCCTTATCTCAATCTTATAAATCAAATTTATTCAATTATATGATAAAAAAACAGAAAAGGCTAGAGTAATCCTACTCATATTCTCTGCAATCCTCATCACCATCAATTAAATCTACAATATCTTGCAATGAAGCGCTTACCGCTCTACCTTTGAGCTTTTTCTCAGCGTTTTGCTTCTCACGCAAGACAGCCTGTCTTTTAACTTCCTGCTTGCGTTTTATTTCCTCAGTATTCACTGTTGAATTGCTATCTGTATCAGGCAATTCTACAAGCGTAGGAGCCTCATAAGGCGTTTCTAACGCCTCATTGGTCATTTCTGCCGATTCATTTTCACCGCTTAAAAACGCATTACAGCGCTCTCTAAGGGCTTCGTATTTCTCCCAGTCCATCTCATCAGCTTCATCAAAATATGTTTCACCGTTTGACTTACACCAATCGTGAAATTCTATCTTGGATTCCTCTTGTTTAGGTTCAATCTCTACTCCATTTTTCACAGGCTCAACTTTTGTAGGCTTCGGCTGTTCTTTTGGTGCTTTTGCTTTTATTACATCTCGCAAAGCATCCAATCCATACGCTGTACCCAGTTTATAAGAACGACCTAACAATTTACGATTTGGTAATTTACAGCCCTCTGGTGCATTGATTGTATCCAGCAATTCATAGGTGAAATACTCACCATATTTCTTACTTGTCTTTCGGGTAGCATCCACACCATTTACTTATCTAATCAAGTTGTTTTCGATTCAACATACTCTGGTATGGTTATGATGGATAGTTCTAGGTTTGACAATTGTCTTGTTAGAAAAGTTGAAGAGGGTCACTCTGGATTTAGAATGGATACACCCGACACCAAAGGCATTAAAGTTAACTAATCGGAAACGACTATACAAGCCATTTAAGAACACAAAAAGCCGTAGATGAGGATTTACTCACCTACGGCTTTTTACATTCCCTAAAACGCATTTTACAGCGTCAAATCTATTCAGACATCTTCTTCCAGTCATTTATCATTTCAAAATGTTCTAGTGCTGCTTTGATTGCCTCTTTTTTATTTTCTGGACACAAAGGAACTTTTGCATCTTTCTTTTTTGACTTATTATAATTTTCTCTTTTTGCCAATCCACATTCATCTTTCACTTGACCGATATATAATGAACTGACTTTCAATCCATAATGCTCCAATACCCACGATTTGATTTCTTCATAGGTTGCATCTCTAAAATGTGTAGATGGCTTATCTTCTGGCTCATAAGAGAGTTTAACGTGTTCCTCGATATCTTTGTGGGACAAAAGAACAACCGTCTCAATATGCGCAGTTTGACTAAACATATCAACTGGTGTGATTTTTGTTATAGCATACGTTTCTTGTAATATTGCAAGGTTTTTTGCAAGTGTTGCAGGATTACATGATACATAGACAATATTTTGAATATCACTTTTCATAATACAATCTAACATCACATCATCTAACCCACTACGTGGAGGATCTACTACGAGTGTATCAATTGGTTGTTTAGCAGATAATTTAACCAATTCTGTACCTGCATCTCCAACCATGAATTTTGTATTTTTAATATCATTTCTTTGTGCATTACGTTTCGCATTTTGAATCGCTTCTGGAATGCTTTCGATTCCAATTACTTTTTTTGCTTTATTTGCTAGTAAAAGTGACATCATTCCTACACCGCAATACGCCTCAACAATGCATTCTTGATTATCTGCAACTGCATTTACAACAACATCATATAAACGACTTGCTTGTGCAGTGTTTAACTGAAAGAAACTACGTGGTGATAAGGTTGCATAGATATCTTTAAAATGGAAGTTTAAGAATTTCACACCACCTAAATGAATCATTTCTTTACCAAATATATTTGTTGTTTTCTTTGTGCGATTTTCACTAAAATATAAAGAAACCACTTCTTCAATATTCATAATTTGATCAATACAATCCTTGGAAATATCATTTTTTCCACCGACGATCGTTACTTGTACTTTGCTTTCCAATATACGCATAACTAAATAACGCAATCCATCTTTATTTGCATTTTCATATGCTTTATAGTGATGTGCATTTAGTATTTTTACAATCTCGCGTTTAATCACATCCAGTCGTTTTTGGTGAATGATACAATGATCAATTCTCACAAAACGATTGGAGTTTGATCCATACATTCCAATAACCAATTTATCATTTTTCATTGCGAATGGAAGTTTGAGTGCATTTCGATAATGCAGTGGACTAGTTGAAGCAATTACATCATCAACTAAACTTGGATCAATCTTCGCATATTTCATTAAGGTTTCCTGTAGCAGTTTTTTCTTGTATTCCAATTGTGTAGGATATGCAACTTGCATAAATGTACATGCTCCACATTCTTTAAAACTGCGACACTCTGGTTGTACGCGAAAAGGACTTGGATACAGTACTTTTTTTACTTCTCCAAAGCTATAGTTTGGTTTTCTTTCTGTGATTTGATATTCAATAACTTCTTCAGGCAGTGTATACGGAATAAAGATAGGTTTCTTTTTTTCAAAGGCAATTCCTTCTCCGTTAATACCGATTTTCTTAATTGTTGTTTTCATCGTTTTGCGATTCCTTTTATCTTTGATTTTACTTGTGCTTCAATTTTTAATAATCTCTCATATAATTTTGGATGTTTATATTCTTGCGTTTCATAACTCTCACCAAAGACCAAATTAATGCAATACCCTAAATAGATCACACTTGATAGCACATAAATCGCCATCACACTGATAATTAAAGTTGCCATTGGTCCATAAATACTTTGGTATGAAGTAAAGTATTCAATAATGGTTTGAAATAAGCGACTGAGTAATAATAACACAATCGATGTTGTAATCGCACCTTCTAATCCAAATAGAATGGGATGTTTTACAAAAGTTAATACGCGATACAAAATATAAAACAACAACACCATTAGCATAAAAGATACCCAACCACTACTAAAACCTATGATTCCTGATAAAAAGCTCACACCAACAACAATTGCAATTAGTCCTAAAAAGACAATATATGCTTTGATACGAATGATAAATTTAGGTAGATTGATTTCTTCTTTCTCTGCAGTGATTAACATAAATGAGTAAACACTGCGACTTGCTAGATGTAAAGCAGCAACAAGCGAAACAATAAATGAACTAATATTTGGATAGTTTTGATCCATGATGTAATCAACAAATCCTTCAATAAACGTTTCAGGGATAAAACTGTATAGGAAATTCAATAAGACTTGAATATCTAACACACCTTGGTTAAATAACATTACCAAAACAATTAGAATTGGAAGTAATGCTAACAGTAGACTAAATGCAAGAGAATAACGAAAAAGGCTTCCTTCGAAGCTCGTAAATTCAAGCAATACATTTCTACTTTTTTTGATAAAATTTCTCATACATTCATTATACCATAGCAAGCAAAAGAAAAAGGGCTTGTAACTACGAGTTACTTGCCCACTCTGGCACTTCATTTCCACGTCTTAATAGAACTGTCTTTTGGTGTTCTGTTTGATTTAACATCATTAAGATCGCTTCGATTTCTTCTTCTGTACAACCAACGACTAATTTTGCTTCACAATCGCGTTTAAGAATGTCAGCTCCAACTATAATTCCTTGAATTCCTTTTGACATACTTCCTTTAAAAACACGAATTTCGCGAAGTCCATCGCCTCCAGTATCTTCCAATATTCCATAATTTACAGGGTAAATTAGATTTCTGTATTTTGGATGTGCACTGTCTTTAGCACGGTGTACAACAAGTTTGCTTGACAAATAAATTGTATCTAACTTTTGCCAAAACAAAGCGCTATTTTCAAATTCTTTCATCATACGTTTGCTCTTCCTTTTTTTACAATATACGTACATTCTAACATAAAAAAATGTCAATAGTTACATTTTTGACATTTTTTTCATCCTTTTTGAAAACTTTTTCATTTATTTCTTTTTATCCAGTTGATATTCCACAACTAGATCATCAAAATCATCAAGTGTAACTTCACCAGTTACCGTTTCTTTTAATTCATCACCGTTCACAATAAGCGTTGCTGGTGTCCCAGTAAACTTACCATCTAACATTTCTTGCACTTCAACCCAAGCACCTTTTGGATCTTCTTCATTTGTGAAGTTTAACTCATATACGGTTACATTGTGTTCCAATAAATAAGGAATAATTGTATCTTCTTTATAGATTTTACAGTGTGAACATGTTGTTTGAGATAATACCACCATTGCATCGCCTTCAGCAAATGAATGATTTTTAAACTGTTCAAAAGTAATTTCTTCAAGTTTCCCTTGAGATGTATCACGTTCATAATCTTTACTTGATGAACATCCACTCAATACAAGGAATGTACAAGTAAGAATTGCGATTAATTTTTTCATTTTCTAGCCTCCCAATAATCTATGGTTTTTATAATACTATAAACACAAGAATACAACTTTTCTTTTGCTTGCGCAAGTGCACTTGCAAAACTCATTGCACGATCTGATGTGCTATAAATACCAATGAATCCAAGTTCATATAATGTTTCATAATCTTTACCAAGTGCTCCACTGACACAGATGCACGGTTTATTGTAGTCATTAGCAACACCTACAACGCCTGCTGGTACTTTTCCAAACATCGTTTGATAATCACTTTGGCCTTCACCAGTAATCACAAGATCTGCTTCTTGTATTTGTTTGTCGATAGTTGTATACGTTCGTAATAGTTGAAATCCGCTTTCAAAATGGGCATGAACTAGTGCAAGTGCACCACCAATACCACCAGCTGCTCCACTTCCTTCAAAACTTGAAATATCATAGCCAAGTTTATGCCAAACATTTGCATAGCTTGTCATATCTCGATCAATCTTTTTGATCTGGTTTGGAAATAAGCCTTTTTGTTTTCCAAAAGTATACGTTGCTCCATGTTCACCAACCAATGTATTTTTTACATCACAGGCTGCAATAACTTCAATTCCTTCAAGTGCATCAAACTTACGCAAATCAATGCGTGCAACTTGTCCTAATGATTTTGCACTACTTTTTAAGTACTCGCGTTTATCATTGTAAAACTTTGCACCTAAAGCCGTTAACATTCCCATACCACCATCATTGGTTGAACTTCCACCAAGGGCAAGAATAATTTTCTTTACGCCTCGACCTTTCGCATCAAGCATGAGTTGTCCAACACCATAACTTGTTGTATATAGAGGTTTTCTTTCACTACGTTCACGCATATTTAAACCGATGACACTTGCTACTTCAATAACTGCAGTATTACCTTGATCAATTAAACCATAACTCGCATCGATATTTTGAAAGTATGCATCACGCGCTTGGACTTGTACATACACTCCATTACACGCACTAACAAAAGCATCCACACTACCTTCACCACCATCACCCATCGTGAAGCAATTAACTTCATGGTGTTTTGATATTGCTTGGATAGCATGCTTTACGGTTTCATTAGCTTGATTTGAACTCATACATCCTTTAAAGGAATCCATAGCGACTACAATTTTCATGAAAACATTATAACATAAAGAAAAGATGCGTCATGCATCTTCACTTATTTTTCATTATTTATTTTTTGCTTTGTATAATTGACGGTTTTCCATCGCAAAGATTCTTGGAGTGAAAGTTCCTGGTTCGACACGATCTAGTGCTTTTTCCATGGTATTCATCTTCGCATCAATGTTATCTACCATATTTAAGATTTCCGCTTCTGGAATCATTGGTAATACAGGAGAACCAAATTCATAAGCACCATGATGACTTAATACCATATGACGTAATAACGTCACTTCCTCTGTTTGGTCTAACTCAAGACGACGCGCAATTTCATAAATCTTTGCTTGCATAATTGAGATATGTCCAAGCAATTTCCCTTCGGTTGTATATTCAATAATTACCGGTCCACTTAATTCAACAATCTTTCCAATATCATGCATTAAGATTCCACTAATTAATAAATCTTCATCTAATAAAGGATATTGTGAACACATATATTTTCCTAGTTCCAACATTCCAAGTACATGTGTTGCAAGTCCTCCCACAAAGTTATGGTGATTTTTACTTGCTGCTGGATATACATAGAAATCATCTTCACATTCATCAAGTAATCCTTTTACAACCTTACGGTATACTGGATTTTTCAATGAATCGATATACGTTTGTACTTTATATTTCAATTCTTGCTTACTAAATGTTGATGAACGAACATAGTTACTGATATCTTCAGTATTTTGATCCAACACTTCAATTGCCGCAATACGAATTTGCAGTTGATTGTTGTGTAATAAGATATCTGCTTTAAATTTACAGATCATCCCTGCTTTATATTTATCTAATTCTGGTTCACTTACATTCCAGTACTTTGCATCCATGTCTCCTGTACTATCTTGTAGTTGAAATGATAAATAAGGTGCTCCTTTATTTGTCACTCCTTTACTTACTTGGAAAATCATCAGTTTAATTTCAACGCGATCTCCACTACGTAAGTCTTTAATTTGTTTGTTATTCAGAACCATGCAATTCCCTCTTTTCTAATTCTCTAAGTATATCATCGTAATTGAATCCTTTTCTAAGTAAATACTGAATGATTCGATTTACGAGTTCTTTATCACTATATTTTCTTGCATATGTACGATGTGCTTTATCATACGCATTACTCAATGCAACATTTTCCTTTAAAGCATCTTCATCAAAATCAAGTTCTTCAACAACTTCATTTGCTTGTGTAAACGTAAATCCATTTTTGATTAACTTGTTTTTGATCATATCCTTTTTCTCTTTTAAAGAACGGTTACGGATACTATCTTGATACTTACGTGCAAGTACTTTTGCTTTTGCAAGTTCATCATCTTCGGTAATCATTTGCAAATGTTGCTCGATCATTTCATAAGGAATTCCTTTAGCACGAAGTTGACGAATCAATTTCTTCTTACTCAAACTACTTCCATAACGCTCTACGTACATTAATGTATACACTTCATCGTTAATATATCCTTTAGATTCTAAAGTTTCTACTAAGCGATTGATTTGATCAATACCTAAAGGATCTTCTTCATTGACCAAGAAGTCATACATTTCTTTACGCGTACGATCTTTAACCCGAATCTTACGTAAACAAGCACGATATGCAAGTAAGTATTTTTCTTTCTTTTTCAACATCAAGAATAATGAATACTCAATGAATCCATCTTTACGTAGTTGGAACGTTACATAATCATCAAGTGATACAAGTAAGTTCACTTCATCCTGGCTTTTTTCATTGATTAAGCGTAGTCGCATACAATCATCACTTGTTCTAACATTTTCAATACTGTAACTATCTTCATAATCACGAATCACTTCTTTGTATACAGATTCTACATGCTTTGCGAATTGTTCCACATCATATTTTTCTACAACTTTTTGACATGCTTCCTTAAATGCTACACGCTTTTCTACTGCCAAACTAAAGAAATCATCAACTTTTTTAGCGAACTCTTTACCATCTTCAAAATAGAAACCAGTTTTATTTTCATAAACAAGTTCATCAAGTACTTCATCGTGTCTAGCAAATACTGGCAGTCCTGCAGCAAGTGCTTCAATAAAAGTCATTCCTTGTGTTTCACTAAGTGAAGGTGAGACAAATGCATCTGCTAAGGCATAGTATGTTGGCATCATTTCACTTGGTTGTTTATCTGTGAAAATAATACGATCTTCAATACCTAGTTTTTTTGCTTGTTTGATTAAATCATCAAGACTTGGTCCACCACCAACAACCATCATTTTTACATTTGGATCACTTACGTATTGAAATCCATCAACGATGATATCAATATCTTTTTCTTGTGCGACACGACCAATATACGAAATCAGTTTTGTGTTTGCATCAAGTTTATATGTTTCTTTTAATTGTTGCACCGCTTGCATATCCACATTTTCTCTTTTGAATGCTTCAAGATCAAGGCCTGTAGGAATAATATGAATTGGACGACTTACCCCATAACGACGAAGTGCCTCTTCTGTTTTCATACTCGGTGCAATTACAGCCCCTACAGAATCGCCCAAATAGCGGATGACACCTGATAATAAACGTTTGGTTACATCATCTAGACTTTTTAAATTAAAACGGTTTACGTAGTGTGTATAGTCCTCATACATCGTGTGGTATGTATACACCACAGGAATTTGTAGTTGATGTGCCACAATTCGACCAAATACACTAACCGTAAATTCTTGTTGGACGTGAATGACATCTAAGTTCAATCCTGCGATTTCATCACGAATGGCACGACTATATGGAGTTCCAAGTTTATATCCATATAGTTTTTTGATTTCTAATCCAGGTAAACGATATACATGATCTTCACTTGTATCGGAACTAAATCCCTTATGACTAGTGATGATATACACTTCATGTCCTAAATCTTCCAATCCTTTTTTTAGTGTAACAACACTACTTACAACTCCATTGATATCCGGAGTATATGTATCAGTAAAGATCGCTATTTTCATGATAATCCTCCTTCGTGATTACACTTACTTTTTGCTTATCGTATTTGCGTTTTAAAATAATGAAACACATACCACCAACTAACATAATTAAATGATATGTCGCAAATCGCCATAAGATCATAATACTATTTGCTTCAACTCCACTAAATAATGTAGAGAAAATTAAAATAAATGCTGCTTCTGTTCCACCACTTGCCCCTGGCACTGGTAAAAAAGCATTGGCAATCATTACAAATGCACTCATCGTGATGACATCAAATAACATGCCTATGTTTACATCTAATTTCATTAGATATGCAATAAATAATGGAAGTGCATATAGCAGTGTTAAACGTAATACATTTAATGCAACGCACTTAATTACCATTTTTTTCTTATGTTTAATTTCTTGAATTTCTTTCGTGAATTGATTTAAGGAAACATTCCACTTTGCAAGTGTTTCTTCTGGATGTTTTACGATGTGTAATTTACCTAGTAAACGAACCACAAATCCACTTAGACGTGTATACGCTTTAGGAAATTTTGCCATCGTATAAAGAAAAACAATGACTGCACTATTGATCAAATATCCAATCAGTACCAAAATAAAAAAAGATGATTGCTCAGTAAAATAATACGTAAAGCGTAATACCATTAATACCGTTGTATAGGCAACCATCACACTTTGATAAATAATAAAATCAATCCACAACAAACTTAATCCACTACTCATCTTTAGACCTTGTTGTTTCAAGATGTAAGCTTGTGCAAACTGTCCACCCGATGCACTTGGTGTAATTCCGCTAAAAAACGCCCCAACAAAAGCCACAGCAAGTCCATCTTTATATCGATAGCTGTGTTTGTAGGTTTTTCCGATGATTTTATATATCCACCCAATAATAAAATTATACGAGAGACCATACATAAAAATTACGATGATAGCAACAATACTAAGATTGGCTAACATTCCTAGTACTTCTCGATAATGATCTTTTAAGGCAAACCACAAACCAAAGGCAGTTAACCCTAAAATGAGTAGAAAATTTATTGCATAACTCTGTTTTTTCATATGCACCTATTATTTCATTAATACTTTTTCATAGACTAAAGCTAGTTGTTTTCCAATTTCTGGAATACTTCGTGTCAGCGCAGTTTGACGACCTGCTTCTTTTGTGGATGGAAGACTTTGTTCTACCACACCAGTGATCAACTGACAAAACTCTTCTACACTATTTCCTTTATAACAGTTTTCTTTATCCACTAACCATGGATCAAAAACTGGAATATCACGAACAATAACATTTTGGTAACTTGCTAATGCTTCAAGCACAACAATCCCTTCGGTTTCTTCCTTACTAGGAAAGAAAAAGGCATTTGCACCACTATATGCACCTTCAATAATTGGTCCCTTTACATATCCAGGGAATAATAAGTTTGGAATATCATTTTCACTTACCACTTCACGAATATGTTTTGGCACCGTATATAAAGGCGTATATCCAAACCAAATAAATGTATATTCAGGTAGACGTTTTGCAGCTTCCACAAAATCCAAAATTCCTTTTCGATCGAAATATAGACCTACCCCAATTACAACTTTTTGATCTTCTTTTAAACTGAAGTATTTACGGAATGCCTTTACCTTTTCTTCATTATAGTTAAATCGGTGAATATCAATTCCATTGCTTACCGCTTCAATTGGTTGTGTTAATCCATATCCTTCTAAGATTCGTTTTGAATATGGGGTTGGTGTAAGAATGTAATCTCCTTGCGAATATACGTTCATAATAATCTTTTTAAAAATTGGTGCGATTTGATTACTTAAAACAAACGAGTCACGAAAATCCTCTTCTGTACTATGGGCATGAACCACTACTTTCTTCCCTGCTTTTTCCGCTTTTGAAATTAAGCGTGAAGAGTTAATCATATATGTGTTTACGTGAAGAATGTCATAATTTTCATCTGTAGGGTCCGTTGTATAGTCAATACCTTGACTTTCAAGGGCAGCCATTTGATGTTTCATTGCACGACCAATTCCACTAGTTTTAATCATTTTTTCATTTTCAAAATATAGTAATATCCTCATAGAATCTCCATTTTCCTATCTATTATACCATGTTGGCAATCGTAACCCTAGAAAAAACAGTCATTACGCTGACTGTTCTAAACTTTGATATGCAAGTTGTACTTTTTCTAATAGACGTGCACGTGTATTTTCATCCATAAATCCAGCTTCGATTGTATCAATTGTGATTTTCATTGCCATGTTTACATCAACTGGAAATGCTTCATTTAACTTCTCAAATTCTCTTGTTAGGTTGGTATGAGAAACCGTTCGATTATCCGTATTAATGGATACTAGAATTTCATCATTCATAAACTCTTTGATTGGATATTCTTTTAGTGAAGCAATTGCTTTGGTTTGCAAGTTACTTGTTGGACACATTTCCACCATCACTTTTTGCGAGCGTGCAAAACGTTTTATCTCATCATATGAAGACATTGCAAGTCCATGACCAATTCGTTTGGCCCCTAACACAATCGAATCCATGACATTCACTTCATTTCCTGTTTCTCCTGCGTGTAACGTAAATGGAATTTTAAGTGCATACATCTTTTCGATTTGTTCACTAAAGCCAATCGTTGGATATGCATGCTCATCTCCAGCCAAATCCATAGCCACATTGTGTCGACGACGAATCTCTTTTACTGCTTGAATGACTTTATCATGTGTTTCTTTACTTTCATGACGCATCAAACAAACAATTAAACTACTCTCGATACCTAATTGTTGCTTTGCTTGTTTCATTCCCTGTAATACTGCTTGAATTGCTTTTTTGATTGTCAGTCCTTTTTCTAAATGAAAGGTTGGCGCAAAACGCAGTTCCATGTAACATACATTTTCTTTAGCACCTTGACTTAGTACATCCACGGTTGCACGTTTTAATGCATCCTGACTTTGTAGGTGTTTCAAGATGAAATCAAACTTTTCTAAATATGTCTTTAAGTCTGGACACTGATCATCCACACTAACTAAATTTTCTACTTCTTCTTTTGATAAGGCAAAAGATGGATCTTGTTCTTTTGCGAGTTGTTCAAGTAGTTCTACAGATACTGAACCATCTAAATGACAGTGCAATTCTGCTTTCATTATCGTATTAAAATCCATAAACATATCCTTTCGTTATTTTATGGCTAATTATAGTATATTTCCTTGTATGAAGCAAACAAAAAAGGAGGTTCATCAAATACTGATGATACCTCCAGGAAATATGGTCTATTTTGTACCGTTGTAAGCTTTTACTAAGATAGCTTCCATATCTTCAACAAGTGGAAGTCTTGGGTTAGCAGGCGTACATTGGTCTTCATAAGCAAGCATTGCCATTTCATGAACTGAATCCATCCATGCTTTTTCGTCAACACCTTGTGCTTTGAAGTTGTTAGCAATTCCAACTTCTGCAAGTAAAGCTTCAACAGCTTGTGCTAATTTTTCAACACCATCTGCTGTATCTTTTACATCTAAACCGATTAAACGTGCGATTTCAGCATATTGTTCATCAGCTTTGTAGTAGTTGTATTTTGGCCATAAAGATAATTTTGATGGTTTTGTTCCATTGTAACGAATTACATATGGAAGTAAGATTGCGTTCGTACGTCCGTGAGGTACGTGGTGAACTCCACCAATCTTGTGAGCCATAGAGTGACACATTCCTAAGAATGCATTTGCGAATGCCATACCAGCCATTGCTGATGCATTGTGCATTTTTTCTCTAGCTTCAGGATCGTTTTTACCATTTTTAACAGCTCTTGGTAAGAATTTGAATACTGCTTGGATAGCTTGTGTAGCAAGTCCATTTGTGTAGTCACTTCCTAATACTGCAACTAATGCTTCAAGGGCGTGAGTAAGAACGTCCATACCTGTGTCAGCTGTAACTGATGCAGGTAATCCCATTGTGAATGCTGGGTCAATGATTGCCACGTTTGGTGTTAATGCATAGTCAGCTAATGGGTATTTTTTGTTGTTTGCTTTGTCAGAAATAACCGCAAATGGAGTTACCTCAGAACCTGTACCACTTGTAGTTGGCACACAAACTAAACGAGCTTTTTGTCCTAATTTAGGGTATTGGAATGCACGTTTACGAATATCCATGAATTTTTGTTTTAAGTCAAAGAAGTTTGTTTCTGGTGCTTCATAGAATAACCACATACCTTTTGCAGCATCCATTGGAGAACCACCACCAAGTGCAACGATTACATCTGGTTGGAATGAACGCATGATTTCAACACCTTTGTTAACTGTTGTAATATCTGGATCAGGTTCAACATCACAGAACAATTGTACTTTTACATTATTGTCACGAGCCATCAATTGTTTTGTTACTTTATCTACGTATCCTAAGTCAACCATTGCTTTATCTGTAACGATCATTACACGGTTAACATCTTCCATGTCTCTTAGGTATTCGATTGAATCTCTTTCAAAGTAAATTTTTGAAGGTACTTTAAACCATTGCATATTGTTTTTACGTCTCCCTACTTTTTTCACGTTAATTAAGTTAAGTGGTCCTACGTTATCTCCTACAGAGTTACGTCCATAAGATCCACAACCAAGTGTTAATGAAGGAATGAATGCATTATATACGTTACCGATTCCTCCAAAAGTAGATGGAGAGTTCCAAATAACACGGATCGCTTTTACACGTTTACCGAATTCTACTGATAATTCTTCATCGGCTGTGTGAATTGCAGCAGAGTGTCCTAAACCGTTGAATTCTAACATTTGTTCTGATTTAGTGATTCCATCTTCAGTGTTGTTTGCTTTAATGAATGCTAATACTGGAGATAATTTTTCACGAGTTAATGGTTCTTTAACCCCAACTTCTTTACATTCAGCACAAATGATGTTTGTGTCTTCTGGCACTTTGAATCCAGCTTGTTCAGCAATCCAGTATGCAGATTTACCAACTACATTTGCATTTAATCTAGCTTGATCAGCTTCTGCAGGTGAGTTTACACCAAACATGAATGCTTCTAACATTGCTTTTTCTTTTGGTGTAGCAAAGTATGCATGGTAAGATTTGAATTCTTTTTTCACTTCTTCGTATACTTCTTTGTCAACGATAGCAGCTTGTTCTGAGGCACAGATCATTCCGTTATCGAATGCTTTAGATAATACGATATCAGCTGTCGCTTGTTTTAAATTTGCATCTTTAGCAATGTATGCTGGAACGTTTCCTGCTCCAACTCCTAATGCTGGTTTCCCACATGAGTAAGCAGCACGAACCATTGCGTTACCACCAGTTGCTAGAATTGTTGAAATTCCATCGTGGTTCATTAATGCATTTGTTCCTTCCATTGAAGGTGTGTCAATCCATTGAATACAGTTTTCTGGAGCTCCTGCTGCAACTGCTGCATCATATACAACTTTTGCTGCTTGTTGAGAACAACGGTTTGCACTTGGGTGGAACGAGAATACAATTGGGTTTCTTGTTTTTAAACAAATTAATGATTTAAAGATTGCTGTACTTGTTGGGTTTGTTGTTGGAACGATTCCACAAACAACTCCTACTGGGTCAGCGATTTCTACAATCCCTGCTTCATCATCTCTAGCAATAACACCTACAGTTTTTAAATCACGCATGTAGTTAATAACGTGTTCACAAGCGAATAGGTTTTTTGTTGCTTTATCTTCAAATACACCACGACCAGTTTCTTGGATAGCTGCTTCAGCTAATACCCCGTGTTGGTCAAGTGCTGCAACACTTGCTTTTGCAACGATGTAGTCAACTTGTTCTTGATCAAGAAGTCTAAATTCATCTAATGCTTTTAACCCTTTGTCAACTAATGTGTTAACCTCTTTTTGAGCTGGGCTAATTTCTACTTTTTCTACTTTTTCTACTTTAGCCATATTTCCTCCTGCACCTAGTTGTGAAAAGTTTCACTTATTTTGGTTGAGCCTATATTACCACAACAATATCGTTGTTGCAAGTCCAAATGTGAACAATTTCACAAAAATTATACTATATATGAATGAAAAGGGTTTCATATAAGATTTTATATAGTAAAAAAGTAGCCATATTTTACTATAGCTACTTACTAAACTCAGATTAAATATCTTTTTTCTGCATTGCGATTGCACCAACAACGTTGTATCCAACAATACCAACGAGTGCACTAAGCATCATAGTTGGTAATTCTTTTGCATCAAGTGCAAAACTTGAAATATTTGCAATTGTTGAGTATGGTGTTAAATCAATTGATACCACATAATTAATTGCTGCATATACTAGTCCTGAAAACAAGACAATACAAACTAGAATTGTTATCGAACCAGCACTACTGCGTAATAACATACATAATCCAATAACAAGTGCAATAAAGTTCATTACAAAATATAGGTACAATAACATTTCAATTACAATATTTCCTACATTTCCAAAACTAATTCCGTTAAACATAATTAGTGAACCAACGGCTAAAACAACAAACATCCATACGATGTAAATAAATGAAGCGAATACATTTACGATAAATTTTGACATTGGAATGATCGTTTTATTAGTTACATTGCTAGCGATATTTTTAATATATCCGCTACTGAAATCAACATTCGTAAATATAATTGCTCCAATCGCCATAATCATTGCAAATGACGAATCACTTCTAGTCAGTTGAAACATTTTCTCGATTGTAATATTACTTTCAGTTAATCCATCATACACTCCATATTCTAGAGCCATTGATAGAGAAAATACTGCCATTGCCGCAAAAAATGCAATTGCAAGTCCGACAAAATAGAAACTCTTTTGACGAAAGAGACGGTAAAGATCCATCTTAATCATTTTAAACATAGTTTGCTCCTCCCATCATGTTAATAAACATTGTTTCAATGTCTTCATCTTGTGTACGAATACTTGAAACTTCAATTCCTGCTTGTACAAGCGCAGTGTTGATTTTTCCAGGATTTGCATCCTTATCAAACACGAAGAATGTTTGTTTATCTTGACGGAAATCTTCAATTCCAAAGTCCATCAATACTTTTTTCGCTTCGACTTCCTTATCTACTTCAATCACAATTGCTGTGTGTGATAGTGTATGTAATTCTTCTGTTGTCACTTCACGAATTAATTTACCTGAAGCAATAACTCCAAAACGGTTGGCAATCTTACTTAACTCTTCCAAGATGTGACTTGAAACAATAATTGTAATTCCACGTTGTTGTAACTTTAAAAATAAATCACGAAGTTCAACAATTCCTTGTGGATCCAAACCATTAATTGGTTCATCTAGTAAAATAAGTTCTGGATCATTGACTAATGTCATCGCAACACCAAGTCGTTGTTTCATCCCTAAAGAAAAATTCTTCGCTTTTTTGTTTGCCGCATTTTGCAAACCAACAAGTTCTAATAATTCCTTAATTTTCTTATCACTATTTTCAATGCCTAGCATTAAGCATTTCATCTTAATATTGTCATAGGCATTCATAGCTGGATATAATCCAGGATTTTCAATTAATACCCCAATTTTCTTACGTGCTTGTTTTAAATCTGTACTACCAAACAATTCCATCTCACCACTTGTTGGGCTAACAAGATTGGCAATCATTTTCAATGTAGTTGTCTTACCAGCACCATTTCGTCCGATAAAACCATAGATTTCTCCACGTTTCACATGCATATTGATGTGATCAACTACATTACGTCTACCATAAGTTTTTGTTAAACTTTTCGTTCTTACTATGTAATCGCTCATAAATTCTCCTAACTGTATTAAATTACTAATACAATAATATAACTCTCTTAATTTTATGTCAATAGCTTTTTTGAAAAACATAGAAAAACCACTAATTTCATCTGAATCAGTGGTCATTTTATTTATCTAAATTTTATTTCAGCAACGCGTTTTTGTTCGTCCAATACACATTCAATAAAGCGTTTATCTAGTAGTGATAGTTGATATCCTTGCGGATAAATAATTGCATCACGATAAACGAGTTCAACACCAACGCATGATCGTTGTACTAAATTATGCTTTTCCAAAATCTTCTTTGGAATTGGTGAAGCCCACATATAGGAACTCGTGATTGTTTCAAGTAAATCAAATTGATTATACCGTTCATATACATAAATACGTTTACGTTGTGTATCTTCTCCTGCATTATTCATATATTCAACATTTAAATATGGAACTGCATTATCACCATGCACAATTTCTAAATATGGTGTTAACATTTTTTGTTTAATCTTATCCTCTTTAGCTAGTGGGTGATCTTTTGAGAAAGTTAAATATAATTTAAACTTCCATAATGATTCCATGTCCAATTTACGATTACGTATATAATCTGTGAAATATTTCTCATGAAATACTTGATAACGAATGATTCCTAAATGAAAAGTTCCATCTGCAACTGTGGTAATTGTTTTTACCGAGTTTGTTTCCTGCATATTGAAATCAATTCCTCGATCCATATTTACCTGACTTACAAAGTCCGTAAATGCTTGGGCAATGTAACTCCCTCTTGGAATCGAAACATCAAAGAGTTCTACATTGGAACGTTTTTTTGCAGATAAGCTTTTTATCTTTTCAATTTGAGATAATACGCTTTTAGCATAAGTTAAAAACTCTGCCCCTTCTTTTGTTGGAAACATCCCCTTACTCGACCGTTCAAAGATTTGATATCCAAGTTGATCTTCCAATTCTTTAATCGCCTTACTAAGGTTTGGTTGTGCCATGTATAGATTCTCAGCGGCATGTGTAATTGATCCACTTTCTGCTACTTCTAGCGCGTAAGTAAATAACATCGTATTCATAGCATATCCTCCCTTCAATTAACTTTATCTTATAGTTATAGTGCATAAACTGTCAAATAAAATCCATGATTAATTTATTTTACAATCAAAAAATATTCTAACGTATATATAATTTTTCGCAATAATAACATCTAAAAAATACACAATTTAGAAATATATTCTTCCTTATATTCAAAATAGTTCATAAAACACCCATAAATAAGCGACTTTTCAAAGTATTTCTTGCTATTTTTCACATTCACATATATAATTAGCAAATTGCGCAAGCAAAGAAAGTATGGGACAAATGAGCAAATTTAACGAACTATTAAAAAACGAACAATTATTACACGCAATTAGCGAGCAAGGATATCAAGAACCAACCGAAATTCAAACAAAAGCAATTCCGCTTGTGTTAGCTGGTCATGATATTATTGCCAAATCAAATACAGGTACAGGAAAGACAGCATCTTTTGGTCTTCCATTGATTCAACAAATCAGTGAGAAGCAAATGAAACAAGTTTTGGTTGTTTGTCCAACTAGAGAGCTTGCATTACAAGTCGAAGAAGAACTTCGTAAATTCTGTAAATACATCGAAGGAATTAAACTCGTAAGTGTATTTGGAGGTGTACCAATCGACCGCCAAATCCGCGCGATTAAAAAAGGTGTCCAAATCATTGTTGGTACACCAGGAAGACTAAATGATCACATTCGTCGTAAAACAATTAAATTACACGACTGCGATTGTGTGGTTTTAGATGAAGCAGATGAAATGTTGAACATGGGATTCCGTGAAGATATTGAATTTATCTTAAGTAAGGCAAAACCTGAACACCAAACCATTTTATTTAGTGCTACAATGCCAAAACCAATCCGTCAAATCGCTGTAACGTATTTGAAGGATCCTGTAGAAATCGAAATTAAAAGTAAACACAAAACCGTAGATGCCATTCAACAAATATTCTACGATATCCCACGTGGCGAGAAAAAGCGTGAAGTCTTACAAACCTTACTTAGTTACTATAATCCTAAGTTATGTGTAATCTTCTGTAACACGAAAGCTGGAGTTGATGATTTAGTGGAATCCTTAAGCAAATCCGATCACAAAGCACATGCATTACATGGTGATATTAAACAAGAACGTCGTACGAAAATTATGAATAACTTCAAAAATGCAAAACAATGTATTTTGGTTGCTACGGATATTGCAGCACGTGGAATTGATGTGAACAATATCGATTTAGTTGTAAATTACGATTTACCACAAGATAATGAAATTTATGTGCACCGTATTGGACGTACCGGTCGTGCTGGTAAAAATGGACAAGCGATTACATTAGTGCAAGGAAATCGTCAATTTAACCAATTAAAAGGATTGATGAAATTCACTAAAGCGGAAATTACACGTCAAGAAATCCCAACAAAAGTGGATATTGATGCCATTCGCAAAGAGAAACTTAAACAAGAAATCGTGAGTATTGCAAAAACAATGAGTGAAACAGCAATTGATTTTGAATTAATTAATGAGCTATATGCAGAAGGCTTAGGTCATCAAGGCATTATCGCTGCATTACTTGCAATGATTACAAATACAGTGGATGCACCTGTAGCTAGTACAACTATGCCACAAATGCAAAAAATCAAACGTCCAGTCCTAAAGGGTGGAATTGATATTAAACTATCAATTGGTAAAAACAGTCGAGTGACACCAAAGCAAATTGAAGATGCGATCTTAATTAGTACACAAGCGGAATCAAGCCAAATTGGTAAAATTGATTTACGTAATAAATACTGCATTGTAAATGTTGATAAGAAAATTGCAAAACAAGCAGTAAGCCAGTTAGATGGTGCATCAATCAACAAACGTACAATAAATGCTCGCTTCTATAAAAAAGAAATGATTAACTAAACTTGGGAAACCAAGTTTTTTTCTTTAGTCAGCAGATGCATTTTCCCTACCAAAACGTGCTATACTAAGCTTGCTTAGGAGGAACATAACATGAAAGTTTTAACAATTATGAGTAATGGTTTCGAAGAACTTGAAGCGGTTGGAACAATTGCCCTACTTAGACGTTCTGGATTGGAAGTAGATATTGCCTCATTGCACGGCACAGAAGCAACTGGACGTTTTGATATTACCGTTTCAAAAACCCAATCATTAAAAGATGTAGATTATACAACATACGATATGTTGTTTTTGCCTGGCGGTCCCCACTGGAAAGAACTTGAAGACAGTAAAGAAGTAACAAATATCATTGACTACTTTATGAAACATGATAAATATGTTGCCGCAATTTGTGCTGCACCAACAATCCTTGGTCGTCTTGGTTACTTAAAAAACAAGTATTACACATGTTTTACAAGTATGAACGAAGACTTTGGTGGTACGTATGTAGATACATATACAGCAATTGATGGAAAGATTATTACTGGACGTAGTGCTGCAGCAGTTATCGACTTTGGTTTTCTAATTATCAAAACCTTACAAGGTGATGCACAGGAACAAAAAATCAAAGCAGAAATATATTACGACAAATAAAACCTTGAGGAATGCAAATTCCTCTTTTTTTACCCCATTTTTACAATATTTCATACGTATACTATAGGTAGAAGGAATATCTATTTACCATTTCTAGTTGTTGTACTATGATGAGTCTATAGAGGATGATACATGAAACAAATGCGCGTTGATAACACAATTGAAAAACAAGTAAAAGCCGCAAAGTATAACCCACTTCTTGCTGATGCATTAATCAAACAATATAAACCGTTTATAGCTACGATAACTAGTGAGGTATGTAAACGGCATGTTGTTTATGGTGTTGATGATGAACTAAGTTTTGCAATGTTGGGTTTTTATCATGCCATAAATTCGTATGAATCTGATAAAGGTACGTTCCTAAATTATGCAGCACGAGTTATGAAACACAAAGTTATCGATTATCTTCGTAGCGAGAAAAAACATACACTTATATCTTTAGATGAAAGTGATGAAGAAAATCAAACCTTGTTAGATCATATTCCATCTAACACGTATCGATATACCATTCCAGCAACAACAGCAATTCAAGCAGAACTGATCGAGTTCCAACAAGAACTACAAAGTTTTTCTTTGCAACTAACAGATATTGCAAAACAGGCTCCAAAACAAACACGGACACTTGAAGCATGTAGACAAATTATATATGTTGCAATAGAAAAGCCTTCATTAATTATGCAACTCAAAGAATCCAAACGTTTACCAATAAAAGATATCTTGCAACTTATAAACATTGATAGGAAAATTATCGAACGTCATCGAAGTTATATCATTGCATTATTAATTATCTATTCAAATGGATACGAGTTTATGCGTGAACATTTACACAAAATTACAAAACCAAAAACGAAAGGAGTGATTTCATGAAATACGTAGTAATAGAAGTACATGAAAGCTACGTTGTCGTTCTTGACCAAGAAGGTACATTTAGTCTAGCTTTAAATTTCAATTATCAACTTGGTGATCAAATTGATGCAATCATTCCTTATGAAGATATCACAACACAAGAAGTAGTGACACACAAAAGACGAAAGTGGATTCCTCGGTTTGCTGTTCTTAGTGTATGTATTGCACTTATACTTTTCATCATTCCAACCTTTAATACACCAGTTGCTGCTGCAAGTATTTGGTTGAGTTACAATCCTGAATACCGTATCGATATTGATACAGATGGAAATATACTTGAAATAGAAGGGTTGAATCCAGATGCTGTAGAAGCACTAGAAAGTATGAACTGTAAACACAAAACTTACATTGATTTTGCCAATGCAATTATTGATTATGGAATGCAAAATGATACATTAGTCGACGGAAAAACCATCGAGGTATATATTGATACAGATGACCAGAAACTATACGATAGTATTAGTAATAACCTTGAATTAAACTTAAAGGAGAAGTTATGTCATAAAGAAATCGATTATGAAATTGAACACATCTCTAAAAAACATGAACGCAAGCAAGAACAACATCAAAACCAAGGAAATCCTAGTACGACTCCTGATGAACACCAACAACAACAACAAAATAATAATAGGCAACAAAATAACAAGCAACACAATACCCAAGAAGAAACACATGAACAAAAACGCGAGCAAGAAAAGAAACAACATAATAAGTAATTTTTCGTTTTGACCCCACTTATTTGTTTTGCATTACGTAAGGTATAGTGACCAAACAAAGGGGGTTCATCAAATGAAACGAATAAAATATGTATGCGCAGCTTTACTTATGTTTGCAATGTGCATCGGTTGTAGTGCAATCACCAGCACCCCAACAAGTAGTGGTACCATCTTATTAAAAACACTACCATCTGTAGAATTACAAGTGGATCAAGATGGTAAAGTTGTCCAAATAAAGCCAAAAGATCAAAAGGCAAAAGCAGTAGTTAAGGATATTACTTATGAAGATCGTACAGCAACGACAGTACTCACTTCGCTACTGACTAAGTACCATGAACAAGGATATCTTGAAGGCGTAGATGCAAATGATGTACAAGTCACATTTAAAGGAAATTGTTTTGATGGGACATACAAAAAAGAACTACAAACCCATCTACACAAACATGTAAATGCATTGCACAATGAAAATTGTATCTATCCAAACCAAACACAAACAACTAGCACTCCAAGTATCGATACAACAAATCAACAAACAACACCGATTATGCAACATCAACAACATGAAAACTGTCCAATGAATTGTTGTAATCCTAACTGCGATGGTACAGGTTTACACAAAGCGGATTGTGTCTACAATCCAAACTATCAACAAGTAAATACAAACACAAGTACAAAACAAACAACACCTATGTATAACCACCATCAACAGCATGCAAATTGTCCAGCAAATTGCTGCAATCCAAACTGTGATGGAACTGCTAGACATAATGAAGACTGTATTTACTACAACCAACAAAATACAAATCAACACCATCAAAATGGACAAGGAAATCGCCACCACGGCAACAGACACTAAGCAAGCTTGACGCTTGCTTTTTATTACGTGCATGTTTCTTTAGCATTCTTCTAAACTATGATTAAATATATATATAAAGTTATAAGAGTTGACCACCCCCTATCAAAGTGATAGTATTGGATTAAGTTAGATATAACTAACTTTTAGAAGAGGAGAATATACATGAGTAACGTAATGATTGCATTTATGCTTACAGCAATTGCTGGTTTATGTACTGGTATTGGAAGCTGTATCGCCTTTTTTGCAAAACGCACAAATAAAAAATTCTTATCATTTTCTCTTGGGTTCTCTGCTGGAGTCATGGTTTATGTATCCATGATTGAGATATTTGCAAGTGCGCAACATACACTCATTGGTGAACTTGGTGAAAAACTTGGAAGTTGGGTTACCGTCATTTCCTTTTTCGTGGGAATGTTTGTAATCGCTATTATCGATAAACTGGTACCAAGTGAAGAAAATCCACATGAACCAAAAGAAGTTGATTTTCAATTAGAAACAAAGGTTGAACGAGATAAAAAGAAATTGCATCGCATGGGAGTGATGACCGCTTTAGCTATTGGAATTCACAACTTTCCTGAAGGACTTGCAACCTTTGTATCTGCTTTACAAGATCCAACGCTTGCAATCCCCATTGTCGTAGCAATCGCAATCCACAATATTCCCGAAGGAATTGCAGTATCTGCACCAATTTATTATGCGACAGGTTCAAAAGCTACAGCATTTAAATATTCATTCTTATCCGGATTAGCAGAGCCTATTGGGGCTTTAGTTGGTTGGTTAGTATTAATGCCGATTATGAATGATGTTGTCTTTGGTTGTATTTTTGCCGGAGTTGCCGGAATTATGGTATTCATCTCATTTGATGAATTACTACCAGCTGCCAGAGAATATGGAGAACATCATATTTCCATTTATGGATTAATTCTTGGAATGATCGTAATGGCAGTAAGTTTATTACTCTTTTTATAGAATGAGCATCACTGATGCTTTTTCTTTTGACTATTGAGTAAAAACAAACCATAATAAAACAAAGGAAGGTATATGTATGACAGAATTTAGATATGATACACAATTACTCATTGAAGGACATGAGTTAAATGAAGATGTGATATTTGATTATATTTCAAATAACTTCAAAGGAGATAGTTTATTAGCCGTCGGAGATGATGAACTTATCAAAATCCACTATCATACGAATGAACCTTGGGATGTGCTTAAGTATTGCGCAACGCTTGGTGAAATCTATGATATCGTAGTTGAAGATATGGACCGTCAATCAAGAGGTTTAAAAGGATAAAGAAAAGATGTAAATCACTACAACGCGTAGAAGATTTACATCTTTTTATTTATTAGGCTTGATTAAGTGCTTGTTTAATTCTTGGTAATACAAGTAGAGCTACAACTCCACCAAGTAATGCTGTAAACAATTGTGGTAATGCAAACATTGTAGAGACTACAGTTGCTTGTGGTTCGGGTAATGCAAGTATAATTGGTACTGCAATTTTTACTACTCCAATATATAAAACAACAAACTTAGCAATTGCACCTAAAACACAGGCAACAATGTATGACACATATAGGCTAGACATCTTGCGATTCCCCACAAAATACCATACAAGAATTAATGCGAGATTTCCTAGTGCCACAAATGGAATGATCGACCAAAGTGGACCAATACCAACAAGCCTAGCCATAATTGGTGAGATAAGAGCAACACTCATTCCCGAGAATACACCACACGTCATAACTGAAATAATTAGTAACATATTTACTAAACTACCTGTTATTAGGGTATTTCCTAAAGGTGCTGTTGCTGCTTGCACAACAACTAATAACGCAACAAACACAGCGGTTTGCGTAATCCATAAAATCTTTTTATTCTGAATCATATTTCTCCTTAAACACATATATGTATGTGTAATATCTAGTAAACAAGTCTAAATTATACATGAATTTATAACTTTTTGTGGAAAAATACTCTACATTTTGTATTTAATAATTTATTGTACAGATTTGCGATACATCTGAAATCGTTGAATTCCTTTGTAACATACCCATGCAAGTCCACATAGTAAAACTGCTATAACTATGGCAAACAAGATTTGTGAAATCCCTTGTATATGGATACTAGCAAATTGAAATGGTTGGTCTGTAATTCCGATCATATTCGTGATGGATACACCCAAAATTCCTATTGCTGCAACTACTATCATAATTGCACCTATACCTAATCCACCATATACAACAATTGCTAAAAGTGCAATCCAACATTTTTTAATCACTTGATTCATGTTCTTCCTCCAATTCATTACATTTTATTCTGATGCTTGATAAATGATAGTTTTCCACCATTGAGACCCCATAATTCATCAACATCAGACGCAACTTTTCTTGCGTGTGTAACAATTATGACACATTTTTTTTGTTCATGCGCAAGTTTTTTTAATTCATTCATAATAACATCTTGTGTTTCATGATCCAAATTTCCAGTTGGTTCATCCGCAATCACAACATCTGGATCGTGCGAAATTGCACGTGCAATCCCAACTCGTTGCTGCTCTCCTCCAGATAATTTCAAAACTTTACGCTTTGCCATTTCTTTAGTCACGCCAACGCTTGCAAGTAGTTCAAGTGCACGAGATTTAATATTTCCTTTGCATCCACTAATTTGCATAGCAAGTTCTATATTTTCTAATGCTGTTGCATTTGTTAGTAAATTATACCCTTGAAAAATCACACCGATTTTTCTTGCTCGATAATCATCTCGATTACATGTAGCAACATCTTGTCCTTGAAAAGTAATACGACCCTCTCGACAAATATCAAGTCCAGAAATCAAAGACAACAGTGTACTTTTTCCTGCTCCTGATTTACCCATGATTCCATACACTTTACCATTTTCAAATGCAATATGAATATTTCGTAATACTTGCTTAGTTGTTCCTGCATATGTATAACAAACATCATTAAGTTCTAATACACTCATTCTATCAATTCCTTTCAACAAGAATCTTCATCGGTTCGTATCTTGTTATATACATGATTCCACTCAAACTAGATATAGTTGCTAATCCTAAAGCAACCAACATGATATAAAGTATTGCTTGTTCATCCATTGCTATATGAACTTGAGAGAGTGCTGGTTGTTCTTCTTGTTCACTAAAAGCACCACCTACTTGTTGCATTTCACCAGACATTTGTGCTTCATTAGCAATTTCAATTTGCTTTTCAAGTAATGTGTCTGCTACGGGTTGAGCAACAACATTTCCAATTCCTAACCCAACCAATAAACAAATACTTGTGATAATCAGTGATTCAAATAGAAAGGAAATACTTATTTTAGATTTTCGCATTCCCATCGCACGTAATACTCCAATTTCATATTTTCTTTCACGTATACTCATTGTCGAAAGTACACTTAGGATAATTGCCCCCATGACTAAGATGACAATAAGAAATGTGCTTGTAATACTCGACATTTCCTCAACTGGACCAACTACACTTTGGTAACCAGCTTCATCCGTAGTTACTTTGTAATACTCAGGCAATCCTTTTTGTTTTAATTCTTTTTGAAATGCCTTCAAGTCGCTTGGATTTTTTAATGTATAAATTGCAGTTAATGCACGATTATCATTATCTAGTATCCCAGTATCCAAAATCGTATCCATATTCACAAAAACCTCATTGTGTCGGTTGTTCCATGGTAAAGGAAACTGTTCTTCCTCACTTGGATAATCTGAAGCGTGATCTGTAAAGATACCACTAATTTTCAACGTATATGTTTTTGGATTTTGTCCCATATCTTGCAGCTTAAGTGAATCTCCAACCTTTAGTTTGTTTAGCGTGGCTAGCTGTTCACTAATCATACATTCACCAGTATTTATCGGATACTTTCCTGATGTTAGTTTTCGTGTTTCGGATACAAACTCATCACTTATATCTTTACGACTTGATGCGATAAGTGTCATATTTGGCATCGCAATTTCTTCAGTTGGTGATGGATTTTGATTACTGCCAAATGCTCCACTTGTACTTGTATCTGGTGCATTTTCCTCATCTAAAACATGAATGTCTTTAATATGTGCAGATATTTTCGCATCAAAACTACTCTCTAGTAAATACTCAGATTCAGCAAAATCAATCGACTGTTTTGTTGTAATATAGGAAACACTACTCACTGAAGAAGTCGCAAGTTTATCATAATCTAAGTCAATCGCTACTTTTGAACCAAATCTACTTTTATAATCATCAATAATGGAAGCACTTGTTCGATTAATTACAATTGCAACTACGCTAGTTGCGATAAGTAACAAAATCATAAATGCCATCATTATATTTCTTCCCTTGTTTCGACCAAGGTTTTTTATTGCATGTGTGAATATATACATGAATATCTCCTTTCAATTATTTGCAGTTTAGCATAGTCATTGTTAACTGAACGTTAACACTTTATACTGCTGGAAAGGATAGATAAAAAGTAGATCCTTCTTGTTCCTTACTTTCTACATATGCAAATCCACTACATAAATCACAAACATGTCGCACCAAACTAAGACCAATTCCATACCCATCTTGATTTAATTCATTTACGCGATAGCTATGTTGGAAAATTTGATCTTGTTTTTTTGTAGGAATTCCCACACCTTGATCTTTTACTATGACAATTACACAATCATATTCGCGTTTTACTTCAATTGAAACTTTTTGATTACTTCCATATTTAATTGCATTATCAACTAAATTACTAATTGCTCGAAATAACCAACGATGTTTTCCCCAAACATCACATATATCCTGTTCATCAAAGGAAAATGCTATCTTTGGATATACACGTCTATACTGATCACAAACCTCTGCACAAACTAAAGATACATCCACAATCCCCATTGTTACATACTCTTTTGATTCACTTAAAGTTAACACATCATCAATACTACTTGATAAATCATCGAGTTTCTTTTGATACTCTTTATGATTTGTCGCTTCCAACTCCGTTTTAAGAATCGCAAGTGTATTTTTTTGTTCATGTGATAAATAAGAGTATAGTTTTTGTTGGTCATAAAGTTGTTCATCAAAACTCTTTTTTAGTAATCGAACGGTTTCTTGTAGCATTGGATGATCTACTTCAGTTTCATATTCACGATACTTTAAATGCTGTGCTAGTTGATATGCTTCTTTATCGTGTAACCTTCTCATATATAGCCAAAACTGTGTAGAGACAATAAACAAAAACACGATACATGTCATTCCATACGGTACAAGAGAAGCAAACACTTGATTTTGAATGTGACTTTGATATTTTTGAATTGGAATCATTCGTGAATCTTGGATGGTTATATCCGTTTTATCAATTATAGAGCTTGCTAATTCTTCACTTGATAGTTGATATAAAATACCACTTTGATTTGAAGCACTTTTATCAACATCTTGATATACAACATATATGGCAAGAATTAACACACAGGTAATACTTAATGAAAATAGTGCAATTGCGAATGCACTTTTTCTTCGATGTTTTATTAATCTACGCATAACTTATACCCTTTCCCTCGTATATTAATAAGCATTTCCGTTTTGGCACAATCAGCAAGTTTTTTTCTTAGCCTTGCAAGATGTACACGCAAAACTGATGAAAATGGATCATACATATCATCATAAATATGTTCAGCAATTTGTTCGCTAGATACAACATTTGGATACTGCATAGCAATATATTCTAATACATCAAATTCTTTAGCAGACAAATGAACTTCTTTCTCATCAATCAGTACTTGTCTAGACAGTGGATTTACTTGTAATCTACCAATTGAAATCACCGGATTTACTCTTCCATGGAAACGACGAATCACTGCATGAATTCTTGCACGTAATTCCAATAAATCAAATGGTTTAATTACATAATCATCAGCTCCCAAATCCAATCCTAATGCACGCTGTTCTATTTCATCTCTTGCACTTATTATAATCACTGGACTTTCTATTAATTCATCTCGTAAATATCGCAAGATATCTAAGCCATCTTTATCTGGTAAATTTAAATCAAGAAGAATCACATCATAATCATTTACACAAGCAAGCATTTCCCCCTGGTTTCCCGTATATGCTACATCAACAACAAATCCAGATGTTTCCAGCCCTATTTTTAATGAATCAGCAAGTTGTTTTGTATCCTCAATCAACAGTATTTTCATGATAGCCCCCTCTTGTATCATTTTATAGACACTTTGATATATTATATAATATTTTTTGTTAACTGAATGTTAACTCAAATAAAAAAATCCGAAGCTATACAATAACCTCGGACTACTTACTAATTTACTGGTCTTGTGATTAGAGAAATAATTCCTGCCACCACAAGTAATGGAATTGCTACATACATCAAACCACCAATGATTGCACCAATAAAAAGTAGTGGCATAAAAAAGATAAATAATACGATCTTTGTAACTGACCAAGTGGCTTTCACTGCTACCCATATAATTCGACTAAAAATAATTAAAAATAAAAATGTTAACATACTTCTTCACCTACCTTACTATCCCACGCATCTAAATCTTGCATAATCACTTGGATCTTTTCGATGGCTTGTTCAACTTGTAAACGTGCATCACTGATTTTTGATTGGACCATCCAATCTGCGATAATTCCATCGAAGAAGAAATCAGCAAAAGTTAGAAAACTACCAATATGAATGCCAAAATCTTCAGGAATGCTAAGATCTAACAATTCTTTTTGAAAGCATTGTAATTCATATTTTGCTTGTTCCATATACTCGCTAGCATCATCAAATCTTGAGTGTTTCATCATCCCTGATATAAGACCACCACCAAGCATATCAAATAGTCCCCAAGAACTTGCACTTTCTAGTTGTTTAAGCGCACTCTCTAAACTAGTAAGTGCTCTATTTCCGGCATCTTTAGCTTCCTTGATTTCTCTTTTTAACTCTGGATTTGTCATGTATATAATCAATCCCCTCCAAACAATACCTTGTTTTGATATACAAATAGTCTATAATGAATACAAAAGAAGAGAAACTTTCAATTGTAGTTATTAGCGCATTCTAACACTTTCACAAAAACGTATTAGAGTGTGTCTAGTGGAGGGATTATGGGACAACGTTCAATCAAAGAGAATAAAAATTACTACTTTCAAAGTCGTGAGAAAGCAAACCTTACACGTGAAGTAGCTGCAGACACATTAGGAATATCAAAAAGTCGTTTAGAAAAAATAGAATATGATAAATCATTGCCATATCCTGAAGAAGCTAAGGCAATGGCAACATGTTATAAAAATCCATCATTATGCAATTATTATTGTTCACATGATTGTGAAATAGGTAAAGATCAAGTTGCTGAAATTAAAGAGAAATCATTATCACAGATATCGCTTGAAATGCTATCGACACTTAATGAACTATCAAACAATAAAGAACGTTTTATCAATATCGTTGCTGATGAAGTGATCTCACACGATGAGATGGAAGATTTTAACACGATTAAAGAAAACCTACACAAAATGTCACTTATTGTAGATTCCTTGAACTTATGGATAGAGAAAACTTCAATTGCTAACGAAGACAACTAAAAAAGCAAAAGTATGAGATGCAAATTATTTGCTATAATTCCTCTTTTTCGTGTATGCATTTAGTTATAATGAAGCGACATGCTTGGGATTTTGTTGTATTTGGAGTTTTACCGTTGGTTGTATTTGCTTTATCTTAATTATTGCATCAACGTGATTCCAAGCTTGTTCTATCATTAAAAATGGGTGTGTTTGCGCATCCCACCAAGCTGCAAATTCTTCAACTTCTTTTCGAGTTGTACCATTACTTTGATTTGCAAGATCACGTGAAATAACACGATTACGTGCAACGACTTCATCTGCGTATACACAAATGGTGTATTCTGCAAATTGCTTAAGTGTTTTTCTACACACTGACATACCCTCAATAAGTAATGGTTTCTTTCCATCGGCAAAGATACATCCTGGTCGGTGATGTGTATGCCACGCATTTGGCTTAAACCGTACACTTTTACTTGCCTGCCACGGCTTTATTATCTCACGTACACACATCTCACTCCAGGTGATTGGATCTGCATGCCATGTTAAATCATCGCTAGCAACAATACTAGCTTCCAGGTGACTAGCAAGCATGGCAGTAAGTGTGCTTTTACCTGAACCAGCTAGTCCATCAATCAAAACCAGTGGCCGCTCACCTGTTTTCTTGATCAGTGAGACAAATGCTTCAATGGAAATATCTTTCCATTTATTGTCATCAATGTTTTGTATATTTTTCATTTTGATTATCCTTATTTAAAAAGCACACCCTTTCGATGTGCTTTACATATGTTACTTTACTTTAAATATATATGAATCGAAAGCAGATAACTTCAATATGTTTCCCATTGGTTTTGTTGTTTTAACATTTGATAAAATAATCGATTGAATGTCTGGAATTTCAATTTCACAATCATTCTCTCCCAAATTCACAACTACAAGATATCGATTATGATCATCAAATCTTGCATATTGAATAACCTGGTCAGCAATCACATCGGCAAACACAATATCACCATAAATAAAGGTCATGTTTGATTTTTTTAAATGAATGATTTTTTTATAATAATGCCAAACAGAATTTGGATCACTCATTTGTTGCTTTACGTTGATACGTTTGTAATTTGGATTTAAAAGCATGCTCGGTTTTGCACTGCTAAAGCCCGCATTCTTTGTGTCGTCCCACTGCATTACTGTTCGCATGTTATCTCGTGAAGTCATAAACAGTTTTCTTAAAAACTTTTCACGTTGTGGTAATGGTGTTGCTTCATACTGACCTTTTGCTTGCACATCTTCCAATTGATCAATCGAAGTAAATGGATAGTTTTCCATACCAATTTCTTCACCCTGATAAATAAACATGGTTCCCCACATACCATACATTAACGTTGCAAGTGCCTTTGCTGATTGTTGTGGATATTTCACATTTCCATAGTTTGAAACCAAACGATTGAAATCGTGATTATTCCAATACAACGGATACCATGCTTTCTTTATCAAGGATACTTGCCAGTGTTCAAGTGTTTCTTTTAATTCTTTCACATTGGTTTTTAATTCTGTTAAAGAGGATGCTTCGTTGATGTTATTACACCACATATGATCGAAAGTAAAGGTTACATCCAACTCATTACGATCGAATGCACAATACTTTAAAACATCTTCAACACTGGGGTCTCCTCCCACTTCTCCCACAGCAAACGCATTGTTGGGTTCTAAGACTTCTTCATGAAATTCTTTTATATATTCATGAACTCGTGGTAAATTGGAAAACTTTGACCAGTCGGAGACAAATTCTGTATCACTTTCTAATGTCGAATCTTTATAGCTAGTATCTTTTGCAATATGTGCAATTGCATCAATTCGAAAACCATCTACACCTAATTCTAACCACCATGATGCGATTTGATATAATGCTGTGCGAAGTTTGCGATTTGACCAGTTTAAATCTGGCATTTTCTTTGAGAATAATTTTAAATAGTATTCTTTATCATTTAGTTTTTCCCAAGCGCTTCCACCAAAGAAACTTCCCCAGTTATTTGGCGGTTTGCCTGCTTTACCTTCTTTAAGAATATAGTAGTCTCGATACATACTATTTGAATGTTTTTTTACATTCACAAACCATTCATGCTCATCTGATGTATGGTTTAAGACCAAGTCCACAATAATTCGAATATCTAATGTCATTAAGTTAAGAATCCATTAACCAAGCAAAATTCATCGATGAAGTGAATTTTGCTTGGTTTTTTTGTTGTCTTCTAAAAGTTGTGTT
>NZ_SODD01000001.1 GCF_004365815.1 Breznakia blatticola | reverse complement strand
TTTTACCATCACAAGAAATGCTTTAAAGACACATAAATTATTCAGTACTTATCAGTGATTTATCGAGACTTGGTATGCACTGGTTGAATTAAGCCAACCATCATATGTGACAAATAAGACTCTAGAAGATTGTGGAGTTGTACATTTTTGTTCGGTTTCACTTGTAGATAGTGAAATGAAAGATGCACATACATATGTAATAAAAAAAGCAATCCAACAAAATATTCTTGTTAGTTTTGATCCAAACCTAAGGTTTTCTTTATGGGACGATTTAGTTGCGTTGAAAAACGTAGTTCATGAATATTTGCAATACGCTGATATTGTGAAGATTTCACAAGATGAACTTGAATTTTTATTTGATGAAATGAAGATTGAAGAAATCAAGCAACTATTATTTGCGTATCGTTGTAAATTATTAATTATTACAGGTGGAGAAGAAGGCGCAAGTATATATCGTAAGAATACATGCATTACATCGAAAGGAGTAAAAGTAACAGCAGTTGATACGACAGGAGCTGGTGATTCTTTTATTGGAGCTTTCTTGTACAAACTACTTGAAGCAAATGTAGAGAACATCGAAGTAGTAGATGACTTACTACTAAAAGAATTTGCGGATTTTGCAAATTTGTATGCAGCATATACCGTAACGCAAAAAGGAGCACTTAGTGTATTAGCAACACAAGCGCAACTTGATACATTTAGTCAAAATCTATAAAAAAGGCGACCGTGAAATCGGTCGCTTTGCATTATTCAAACATTTGGGTAAGTTGCATTTTAAACGGTTCTTTAGCATACAGTGCATGTAAGATGTCTGCAGGCATTAAAATGCTTTGATTCGTAGATACAGTATGTTCTACATTGTCGATAGTAATAATCGCACTTCCTTCTAGTACAGTAACAAGGGCATCCCCTTTTGAGGTATGTGCTCCAATTTCTTCACCTTGGGCAAATGCAAACAATGTCATCGATACTTTATCATTTTGGACGATGATTTTACTTACGACTTCTCCAGGATTCGCATTCACTAAATCTTTTAGTTCCATAACTTCACTTGGTGTGATATTCTTTACAACTTTATTCATGATAGCTCCTTTCTAATCTATGATTTTGCCATCGATACTGATGGTTTTTACTTGCCATGGAATAAACTTTCCACTGTTTTGTAGTGCATGTTTTGCGGCTTGTTCAAGCCCACCACAACATGGTACTTCCATACGTACAATTGTGACACTCTTTATATTGTTTTGCACAATGATTTGCTCGAGTTTCTCAGTATAGTCACCTTCATCTAATTTTGGACAACCGATAATACAAATGGAATTCTTAATAAAGTCTTCATGAAATCTTGCATATGCATATGCTGTACAGTCTGCTGCAATTAGTAGATTTGCATCTTCAAAATATGGTGCACTCACAGGAGCTAATTTGATTTGAATTGGCCACTGTCTTAATTGACTTTGACTGCTTACTTGTGTGTTTTCTTGAGTCTTTGCTTGTGGTTGCAAACTTCTTGCCATAGAACCTGGACATCCGCTATGTGCATGCGCATGTATTGGAACTTCGACATTCGTATGATGTGGATTTCCTTTTTCTGCCATCGCTTTCACATGGATATCAACGGCTTGTTGGTCATAAGCTTCTACATCTTTTTCTTCAATGGTAATTGCACCGGTTGGACAACTTGGTAAACAATCACCAAGTCCATCACAATAGTCTTCTTTGATTAGTTTGGCTTTTCCATTAATCATTGCAATGGCACCTTCGTGACAGGCAACTGCACATGCAGCACACCCATTACATAAATCTTCATTTATCGTTACTATGTTACGTTTCAATTGAATTTCTCCTTTACGTCGTTTGACTTTGTAATGATAGAATACTATAGTGAGTTTAAGAAGTATGTTGTTTTTACAACAGATGGGGTAGTTTATGAATAAAATATTTCAAATGATTTATGCACATCCTTTATTCAAGGGATTAAAAAATTCAGAAGTACAAGTAATCTTAGAAAGTTTGCATCGTAAGACATACGACCGTGAGCAGACTGTATTTGCGATGGGAGAATCGCAGTATGCAATTGGTTTTATTTTAAAAGGGAATGTAACCGTTTCAAAATTGGATTACTGGGGAAATCGTAGTATTGTCAATGTATTAGGAAAAGGTGAGATTTTTTGTGAGTCCTTCGCCTTTTCTCGGGTAGAAGAATTGCCTGTAAATGTTGTCGCACATAAAGATAGTGATATCTTATTTATTACTGGGGAACAGTTTATTGACTTTGGTGTTCGGTATCCGCAACTGATGAAAAATATGATGTATATCCTTTCCAGCAAAAATGTCTTTATGTCACAAAAGATGGATATTTTAAGTAAACGTAAAATACGTGATAAGGTACTTGCATTTCTATCAATGCAAGCCCAGCAACAAAGAAACTATCGTTTTAGTATTCCATTCAATCGAAATGAACTCGCAGATTATTTATCCGTCGATCGTTCGGCATTGAGTGCGGAATTATCCAAGATGCGTGATGAAGGAATCATTGATTATCATCTTAGTGAATTCACGATTTACTAGTCAACAATAGCCATATAAGTTTTATATTTCTCTCATATACTTTCGTAAATAATAAGGGGAAAATAAGCGATTTTTAACCGTATTTTAACCGAATCTTAACATTCAAATGAAGTATCATAATTGCTATAAAATTCATTAAAGTTTAGTATTGATTTATAGGAAGAAAAGAGTATGATTGTGCTTATGGATTTTTAGGTCCATTCATATTTACATTTGTTAGAATGTTATGGGAAAGGTAATTATGGAGAAGAAAAATTTGCAGATTTATAAACTTCCCCCTCAAGAAGTTTATGAACAACTTGGTAGCAAGCCCCAAGGACTTTCAAGTGATGAACTTGATCGTTTACGTGCTACCTATGGAAAGAATGAAATTGAAGAAGTTAAAGGGGAGCCCACTTGGAAATTGTTTCTAGGTCACTTTACTTCGATGATGGCAATTCTACTTTGGTTTGGTGGTATCGTTGCGATTATTGCCGAAATGCCAGAATTAGGTATAGCGATTTGGCTAGTTAATGTCATCAATGGATTGTTTAGTTTCTGGCAAGAATTCCAAGCTGGAAAAGCAACAGATGCATTGAAGAAAATGTTGCCTTCATATGCACGTGTGATTCGTGATGGACAAGAACAACAAATCCTAACAGAAGAGTTATTGCCTGGAGATGTGATGCTTGTCGAAGAAGGAGATAAGATTAGTGCAGATGCACGTCTTGTTGAAACTTCAGATTTTCAAGCGAATCAAAGTGCCTTAACAGGAGAAAGTAATCCTGTACATAAGCAAAGTGATGCGGTATTAAAAGATGATTTAACTCGCTTTGAATATCCAAATTTAATCTTTGCTGGTACAAGTGTTTCAAGTGGTTCTGGAAAAGCAGTTGTTACTGCAATTGGAATGAATACCGAATTTGGTAAGATTGCCAATTTAACGCAAAACATGGAAGTTGAATCAAGTCCACTACAAAAAGAATTGGACCGTTTAACCCGTCAAATTTCAATGATTGCAGCAGGAATTGGATTATTCTTCTTTATTGCAGCGATTGTATTTGTACATGACCCAGTAGCGAAAAGTTTCATTTTCGCCTTAGGAATGATGGTTGCCTTTATTCCAGAAGGTTTATTGCCAACAGTTACACTATCTCTAGCGATGGCTGTACAACGTATGGCAAAAGAACATGCTTTGGTTAAAAAACTAAGTGCCGTTGAAACGCTAGGTAGTACGAGTGTTATCTGTTCGGATAAAACAGGAACACTAACACAAAACGAAATGACAGTAAGTGATATTTGGTTACCAAATAAAGAATATAAAGTTACAGGCTTGGGTTACTCAAGTGAAGGAAGTGTCGAACTTGATGGAAAAGCTGTAACATACAAAGATGATAAAGACTTAGATTTATTATTACGTGGGATGGCGCTATGTAGCAATGCAAGAATTGTGCCACCAAATGAAGATAATGATCGTTATACCGTGTTAGGAGATCCAACGGAAGCATGTTTAGGTGTCGTTGCTCAGAAAGCGAAAATTGACTTAACACAGCTTGCACAGGAAGCTCCAAGAGTTCGTGAGTTACCATTTGATTCTCGTCGTAAACGCATGACAACGATTCATCAAATGCATCAAGAAGTAGATGGTAGTAAACGAATTGCATTTATAAAAGGTGCACCAAAAGAAGTGATGGAACTATCTACACATATTATCGTTGATGGTCAAAAAGTGGAAATGAGCGAAGTATATCGAACAAAAATCATGGAAGCAAATGACACGTATGCGCGTAATGGATTACGTGTGTTGGCATTAAGTTATCGTCCAATTACAAAGGATAGTAATGTGCCAGTACAAATGAGTGCTTATACACCAGAGATTATCGAACAAGATATGGTCTTTGTTGGGCTAGTTGTTATGCTTGACCCACCACGTCCAGAAGTAGCAGCAGCTGTTGAACTATGTCACAAGGCAAGTATTCGTATTGTCATGGTGACAGGTGACTATGGATTGACTGCTGAAAGTATTGCCAAACGAATTGGTATTGTAAAAGGTGAAAATCCACGTGTAGTTTCTGGAATGGAACTAGAAAGCATGGAAGATGATGAATTAAAGCAAGCGCTAAAAGATGAAATTATCTTTGCCAGAGTTGCACCAGAACAAAAATATCGTGTTGTGAGCATGCTCCAAGAAATGGGTGAAACGGTTGCCGTTACAGGAGATGGAGTAAATGATTCACCAGCACTGAAAAAGGCAGACATCGGGGTTGCCATGGGGATCACGGGAACCGATGTTGCCAAAGAAGCTGCAGATATGATTCTTACAGATGACAACTTTGCAAGTATTGTAAAAGCAGTAGAAGAAGGACGTGCAGTATATGCAAACATTCGTCGTTTCTTACTGTATATATTAAACTCAAATATGGCAGAAGCGGTGCCTAGTGCAGCATTCTTATTCTCTGGTGGACTCATTCCACTTCCATTAACAGTTATGCAAATTCTTGCAATTGACCTTGGTACAGATATGCTACCTGCTCTTGGTCTAGGAACAGAACTTCCTGAAGAAGGAATTATGGATCAACCACCGCGTAAGAAATCAGATCGCTTGTTGTCGAAATCTCTAATCATCAAAGCATTCTTATGGTATGGATTGATTGCGGCAGTAATTTCAATGGCAGGATATTTCTTAATTAATATTGCAAATGGTTGGCCAAATGTGCCACTTGCTAGTAGTGGAGCTGTTTATAAGGAAGCAACAACAATGACACTAGCAGCAATTGTGTTCTGTCAAATTGGAGCAGTTATTAACTGTCGAACAAATAAACGTTCGGTATTTACCGTTGGTTTATTCTCAAATAAAAAAATCGTATTTGGAATTGTCTTTGAAATCGTGCTTCTTGCATTATTGATGTATGTGCCATTCTTACAAGATGTCTTTAATACAGGACCTCTTGGTTTAACGCAATGGATTATATTGGCACTTATTCCAATTCCAGTTGTAGCACTTGAAGAATTACGTAAGAAAATCATGTATGGAAAAGAAATTGCGAAACAAAAATCATCAAGCAAAGGGGTGAAGTAAATGAATATCATTATCGTCGGTGGCGGAAGAATGGGAAGCGGATTATGCCAAAAACTTTCTTTAGAAGGCCACAAAATTACCTTGATTGACACCAACCAAGAAGTATTAGAAAAACTTGCAAAAACAAGTGCATTCACGGCAGTTAATGGATTGGGGTTTGATAAAAAGGTATTAGAACAAGCAGGAATTGAAAGAAGTGATGCATTAATCAGTTGTACCAATTCCGATGAAACCAATGCACTAATTGCAAGAATTTCAAAGAACATCTATCGTGTTCCACATGTTATTGCGCGGTTATATGACCGCGACAAAGCAAAGATTTACTCAATGTTAGGTGTACAAACCATTTCTACAACAGATTGGGGAATCGCAAGAGCTAGTGAGATTATCACATACACTCAACTTGATGGCATCATGTCACTTGGTGGTGGTGTTGAATTAGTGAGAGTGGATGTACCAGCATTGCTTGTTGGAAAAACCATTGAAGAAATCAATCGCCTTGGAGAAGTGCGCGTTGTCTCAATTGAGCGCAACAACGATGCTTTCTTACCAACTAGTGGAACGATTCTTCAACCAAATGATGGATTGTTTATCGCTGTCTTAAATTCTTCAGTAGGTACACTAAAAAGCCTACTGGGAATGAATTAGGAGGTACATCATGAAAGTTATTATTATTGGTGGAGGACAAGTTGGTTCTTACATTACAGATATACTCGTTAAACACGAAATCGATGTAAAAGTTATCGAATCACGTGAAAAAGTACTACAAAAGATTCGTGGTAAATTCAGTCCAGACATCTTAGTTGAAGGTGATGGTAGTGATCCAGTGATCATGTCACAAGCAGGGATGCAAGATTGTGACGTCGTGGTTTGTGTTACAGGTAAAGATGAAGTTAACCTTGTAAGTGCAACTATCGCAAAATATGAGTTTGGTGTGGACCGTGTAATCGCACGTGTAAATCACCCAAGCAACGAATGGTTATTTACTTTAGAAATGGGAGTTGATGTGAAAGTCAATCAAGCAGAATTGCTTGCACGTTTAGTAGTTGATGAAATTGACATGCGTAATGTTATGACATTGATGAAATTAAACCGTGGAGAATACTCAATTAGTCAAATCACAGTAGAAGCAAATTCAATGGCTATTGGAAAAGAAATTAAGGATCTAGCAATCCCTGATAAAGCTGTCTTAATTGCAATCACAAGAAACCATGAAGTAGTCATTCCAAAAGGAAATACTACAATTGAAAGTAATGATCACATCATGTTCTTATGTTATGATGATCAACTTGAAGAACTAAATGCATTATTTGCATAAGCACATAAGAAAACCGCAGTTCAAAATTGAGAACTGCGGTTTTTGCTTATATTTATGTGTTATCATCATTTTTTTCATAGCTTAGTAAATCACCAGGCTGACAGTCAAGGGCTTCACAGAGTTTTAATAATGTATGAACTTTAATGGCTTTTGCTTTTCCATTTTTTAAAATAGACATATTGGGCATATTGATTCCTACAAGTCTAGATAATTCGGTGACGCTCATTTTTCGTTTTGCCAACATTACATCAATGTTGAAAACAATTTTACCTTGTTCTTCCATTAAATTGTCAACTCACTTTCTTCTTGCAACTTTGCTGCTTCATAAATGAAATAACTAAGAGCATAACTTGCACCAGCTACAGCAAGTGCAAAGATAATAGCAGCACCTGAGCCAATGATAGTAGGTGGATCTATATAACCAAAAAATGCCATAATACACATTCCTATACCAAAGTAGATTGCATCAAACAAAGATAAAACAGAAATACTACGCATGTACTTTGCGGTTTTTCTTGTAAAGTGTTCAAACTTCATGATTTGAATACCAACAGCATATCCAAGTCCAAGAATGATAAGTACAGGAATTCCTGTGCATTCAATGAAAACTAAGACGATATTTTTGATGCTTTCTAATTCTGGAAACCCATATGTATACTGTTCAGCTAATACTGGAATAAAAAATCCATATAGAAATGCTACGAATACTAAAATCAATGTAATAAATATAAACAAAATGGTTGGAATATGTTTTCCCTTCATAAGTACCTCCATGTTTCTATATTTAAAATAACACAATAAATATTAAAAAACAATACAAATATATCGTTTTACGATAAATAAGTATTGTTTAGCGATTTATTAAGGTTTGATTACTGCATCAATTTCAGCGATGGTTTGTGCATCTAAGTCGGGTTTATTGAGTGCCTCTATATTTTCAATGATTTGTGAAGGCTTACTTGCTCCAATGAGTACACTGGTAATTCCTGGTTCTCTAAATTGCCACTTAATTGCCATTTGTGAAAGTGTCATATTGTTTTTCTTGGCAATTTCATGAAGTGCTTGGATTTGTGGTAATTTTTCTTTCACTCCAGTTTCTTGAAGAAAGCGAGCATCTGTTTTTACACGTGAGTCTTCAGGAATTCCGTGAATGTAACGTTCCGTGAGTAAGCCTTGTGCTAATGGTGAAAAACTGATAATCCCACTACCTGCAGCGATTGCAGTTTCCTTTAGTCCATTTTCTTCAATATCGCGCACAAAGATGGAATACTTATTTTGATTGATAATACAAGGTGTACCTAATTTGTTAAGTATGTTTACTGCTTTTTCTAAAGTAGTTCCATCATAGTTGCTTAATCCTACGTATAACGCCTTTCCACTTTGTACAATAGAATGTAGAGCTCCCATCGTTTCTTCAAGTGGTGTATTAGGATCCATGCGATGATGATAGAAAATGTCCACATAATCTAAACCCAGTCGTTTCAAACTTTGATCTAATGAAGCGATAAGATATTTTCTTGAACCCCAATCTCCGTATGGGCCATCCCACATGGTATATCCTGCTTTGGTTGAAATGATTAACTCATCTCGATAACCCGCCAGTTCTTCTTTTAGAATCTTGCCAAAGTTTTCTTCGGCACGTCCTGGAATCGGTCCATAATTATTAGCTAAGTCAAAATGTGTAATTCCATTGTTGAATGCTGTAAGTACTAAGTCAACCATACTTTGATACGGTGTATGATCACCAAAGTTATGCCATAGTCCAAATGATAAAGCTGGCAGTTTTAATCCACTTTTGCCACAGTAGTTGTACTGCATGTTATTGTAACGATCTTTATTTATGTTTTGCATGATATGCCTCCTGTGATTAGTGTAGCATATGAATAGAATAATAGAAAACAAGGAAGCTTATCTTCCTTGTCCGGGTCCACCAAAGCCACCGCCTGGTCCTCCATTCATACCACCACTATTTCCAATGGTTGTGACTGTACTAGTTGGGGTGAATGTTGTTCGTTTGCTACCATCAACTTGTAGTGTATACGTGCTATTAATAGCTAGTTTAGAACTTGCAATAATAAAGGAATTTGCATTTTTAGCATTTGTTCCATTATAAATTTCATTTCCTTCATCATCAACAATTGAAACATTTGCACCTGCTGCAATGGTTGTATCAAGATTTATCATAACAGTTGTTAGACTTGAATTTTCACTTACATTTAATGCCATTCCACTTGTTCCATAGGCGATTAATTGACCACCAGAAATTGCAAAACTTCCATCATAATCCAGTGCACCATTTCCATCGTTAGCTGGTCCATATACAGTGATTGTACCACCTGTGATTGTTGCATCTCCATTTACATCAATTCCATCTCCTTGTGCATCAACAGTGATTATACCACCACTTATTTGTAAAGTACCTGTTGAGGTAGAAAACATATCATTTCCACCAGGACCACCATTGAATCCTGGAGTACTTGTTTCAGTTGTACTATCACTACCACCAGCTGCATTTATCCCATCATCGCTAGCGACGATTTGAATGTTACCACCATGTATTTGTAAGTCAGCAGCTTCAAGACCTTCATAAGATTGTTTGATATCAATGGTTCCATCATGAATAAGTAAAGTTGCATCAGCATGTATTCCATCATCCCCAGTTGCTATCGTATAGGTTCCACCATCAATTGTGACATTTTGTGAGTGTACTGCATCATCCGTTGCATCAATGTCAAATGTTCCATCACTAATAGTGATAGATGTATAGGCTTTGATGGCTTTGTGACTTGTCGCATCTGTTCCAGTTGTTGTAAGAGTATACGAACCGTCATGAATTTCTAAAATTCCTTTATCTGCTTCTGTATCATTTGTTGCTTTTAGTGCATCATTTACTGCAGTGATAGTAAGCGTTGCATTTTCAATAATGAGAGAATCCTTACCACGAATCCCATCATCAGTTGCTTGGATAGAAATTGTAGCATCTTTAATATTTACATCATCTTTTCCACCAATTCCATCTTTGTAGTTTGCTTGAATCGTTAAACTTCCATTTCCGTCAATCACAAGATCGTCTTTAGAAAATAGTGTAGCATCCGGTTCTTCACTTTCATCAAGAACGGTATACGTGCTTCCATCACTCAATGTGTTTTCTGTATTTTCTTTTAGGGTGATGGTTGTTTCATCTGCATTTTTTATATAAATTGCACTGCTTGTTTCACAGTGAATATCAACATTATCTAAAATGATGGTAACTTTTGCAGTATCATTTGCATCAACAAGGATTTGTCCATCATCAAGTGTTCCACTAATCGTATACGTTCCGGCTTTGGTTATTGTTGCTGTTGTCTCACTAATTTGGACACTCGTATCATCACTGGTAATGGAATCATTTTTTAAGGTGATTGTTGATCCTGAAGTACTTGTATCACTTTCTTCTTCGTTAGTGTTTGTCTGACAAGCACTAACAAGAACCAATACAAGTAAGATAGGTAGTATGTGTTTTATATATTTCATGTAGCCTCCTAAAATTCATCTGTGTGCATCATATTGCTTAACGATATGTTTAGGTTTGCATTGCGACAACGTAAACTATCTAAAAGTTCGTGTTTATTTTGACTTTCATAAAGGGTAATCACGTAGGTTAATTCAAAAATACTGCCAAAGTCTTTTGTACGCATACGGACCAGTTCATACGATTTCGTATAGTCTTTTAAGATTTCACTAAAGTTTTCTTCTTCATTCATTTCCTCAGGAACAAGCATTACAAGTTTCATTCGTTTTGTGCCACTTGTACTTACTTGTAGTAGGTCCAAAATGAAAAAGACAATACAAATACATACTGTAATGATAATGGCGAATAGGGGAGCTTGTAAGCCACAAGCAAGACCAACCGCTACGCAAAATAGAATATATACAATATCTCTGCTGCTTCCTGGTGCACTCCGAAAGCGAATGACAGAAAATACTCCAGCTAATGAGAATGCACCTGCTACATTGTTTCCAATGAGTAGAAATACGCAACACATTAATACAGGCAGTAATAATAAACTGCTTATCAAGTTTTGCGAATAGTGGTTCTTACTTGTATGTTTATAAGTAAATGCAATACTTGCTCCAAGTACTAAGGCAATGCTCATACTAAGTAGTAGATTTGTGAGCGACAGCGTTGTTGTATCCGTACTCATATTTAAAAGTGTTTCTAACATATAATTCCTCCTGATGTTGTTTCATCTCTTTTCTTTCTTTTGTATATAACTCGTATTCTTTTCCAATCTTGGAAAAACTTTGTTTATATATCTTATGTTTTTGTAGTAGCTTGACTAACCATAATGGAAAACTTTGTTCTGCTTTGATTTCCAATATGTACATATTCTTTTCTAGTAAACTTCGTTGTTTGTCGCGAATGCGATTGCTGATGATATTTGTATCAAAGGTGAATCGCAGTCCTTTTTGCACGATTGAAAAATACGCATACCGTTCATACTGTACATGTACTTTTAACTGCAATCGTTGTTTATCAATGGTATATTTCAATTCGCGTAAAACTTGCTGGTTGATGTTTGAAAGATCACTTGGTAGTTCACCTTTTTCAACAAATGCCTTTGCTTGTTTGAAAGGCATCATGATACGCCGCTTATTTCCATATTTCTTATACTTCTTTTTGATTTCCACAAAAACCATCGTGTCATCACAAAACGGTTCATATGCACGAATTCGCAATTTCTCTTTATACAGCGGTTTACTTACGGATCTTTGAATAAATGTATTGTGAATATCATCGATATAGTAGTTGTAGATGGTATAGGGTTTTCCATCCTTGTTGTAGATGTCATTTTCGATTGTGCCTGCTAAATCTGCAAGTAATGCATCTTTTTGTTGTTGAGTCACTTTGAATTTACATTCATGACGACCAAATACTTCTTTTGCCATAATCTATCCTTTCTGTTGGTAAAGCTCTTGCTTCATCAGTGAGTATACAAAAGAAGTCTTAAAAGAACTTGAAATGAACTTTAAGGTTATTTTAAGAAAGAATGTTATAATCAAAGTGGAAAAACATTATGCGTATATTAATTATTGAAGATGAAAAGAAACTTGCTGATTCATTAGCGCAAGTTCTAAAAAAACACAATTATATAGTAGATGTTGCATATGATGGAATCGATGGAGAAGAGCAAGCACTTGCAAATATCCATGATTTAATTCTTTTGGATGTGATGTTACCAAAACAAGATGGATTTGAAGTGCTATCTGCTTTACGTGCGCAAGATATTCAAATTCCAATTTTAATGTTGACTGCAAAAGATCGTGTACAAGATAAAATTCGTGGACTTGATTATGGTGCAGATGATTACATTGCCAAACCATTTGATACACAAGAATTGCTAGCACGAATTCGTGCCAATTTACGACGACGCAATGTGGCTATGGAAGATGATGAATTAGCGTTTCATGATATTGTTCTTGATAAAGCAAATCTAATTGTCAAAAGTAGAAATGATCAAATTAGTTTAACTTTGAAGGAAGCAGAAATACTTGAACTACTTATGTCAAACCAGCAAAGTATTACCACAAAAGAATTACTTTTAGATAAAGTGTGGGGATATGACAGTGATGCAAGTTTCAATCATGTTGAAGTCTATATTTCTTTTCTTCGTAAGAAACTAAAATATTTAAGTTCAACAACGATCATTCAAACCATTCGTGGTGTTGGTTATAAACTTACGGAGGTGTCCGATGTTTAAGACGTTACGCAAAAAGTTTTTATGGATGAATTTGCTTAGTATTGTTTGTATCCTTTTGGTTGCTTTTTTTGCCGTTGGTTTTATAAGTATTCAAAATACATCAAGAGATATTGATAATGAATTGAGCATGCGTCTAGATGTGCCACGAAACATGCCGGATTTAAAAGGGAAACCAAAAGATGAAGGTCCTGGAAATATGACGTATTTGGTATTGGTAAATCAAAAGAAAGAGATTCTATCTTTAGATGAACCATCATTTGTGTCCATGAGTGAAAGTGTCTATTCAAACTTACTTGAACATGTGGAAATTGAAGATGAGGATGGATATTTCCAACTAGATGGACGTTATTTTGCCTATAAGCTGAAAGCATACGGCAACAATTACTTGGTTGCTTTTTTAGATATTAACCAACAAGTTGGTGTAATTACGGAAATGTTGATTGCATTTGGACTTGTGAGTGTAGTTTCTATTGTAGTGGTTGCATTATTTTCTAATTACTTTGCAGGACGAGCAATTGCACCAATTCAAAAGAACTTCAAGAAGCAACAAGATTTTGTTAGCGATGCATCACATGAACTAAAAACACCACTTACCATCATTTCTACAAATGTAGATGCAATTCTTACAAGTAAGGATGCAACTGTAGAAAGTCAGAAAAAGTGGTTAGATAATATTCAAGAAGAATTAAAGCGTACAACGAAATTGACTAATTCCTTATTATACTTAACCAAAATTGAAGATGAACATGAACTACAACATCAAGATTTTGATTTCTCACGTGTCGTTGATGAAGAATGTTTAACTTTTGAAGTTCAAGCATTTGAAAAAGAGTTAAGCGTACAAACAAATATTCAAGAACACGTACACATTTCAGGGAATAAAGAATTGCTTGAACAAGTCGTACGCTCTTTACTAGAAAATGCATTGAAGTATACACACGCAGGGCATACGATTCGGGTAGATTTACATGTTGACCAAAAGCAGGTGAAACTATCAATCAGTAATCCAAGTCCGACCATACCAGCAGAGAAACAGTCCCGTTTATTTGAACGTTTCTATCGCGTAGATGATGATCGCAATTCACAAACTGGCGGGCATGGCTTAGGATTATCCATTTGCTTACGTATTGTAGAGATGCATAAAGGAACGATGGCAATACATAGTCAAAATGATATATTTACAGTACAGGTTATACTACCTATGCAATAAAAAAAGAGGCAGGTCCATTGGATCTGTCTCTTACTGTTGATAGATGTCATCACTTTTTGCTTTTGCACCTTTGATTCGAAAATAGAAAAGCACACAAGCACCAATGATGATGTTGATATAGTATGTTGCTAGTCTCCATATAATCATGATTGGTTTTGCATAATCATGGAAGACAACGGCATACATTAAAATAAACATGGTTTCGGTAAATCCTGTATCACCAGGAAGTGGTGTCAATGCATTTAGCATATGCACAAATGAGGAAATCGCAATGATATGTAGTACATCAATGGCATCAAAAGGCATATTGTAACCTAGAGCAATGACATATGGAATACTATAGAAAATCGTCATACGAATGATATTACATAGAATTCCTTTGACAAGTAATTTCTTACGTGTTTTCAACTTGATGATTTCACTATGGAAATACTCCAATGAGAGTTTCCATTTTTTTGCTGTTTCTTCTGGTTCTTTTACAATCCGAATTTTGTGTAATAAATTAATGATTTTTGTTGTTAACTTAATAAAGAAGTTTGGAAATTTTGTCATTAACCATAAAGCGACAATTACCGCAGAGTTAATCAACCAACCAGCTACGATGAACGGGAAGTACAGCATAATGTTTCCAAAGACAAATTCTAAATTAAACAGCAACATCAAAGCCGCATAGATAATTACAACAATTTGAAACATAAAGAAATCCATCCAAAGCGTACTTGCAATGTCAGGAATTTTCATTCCAATTTGTTTTAAAGCAAAACTTTGTGCAACTTGGCCACCGCCAACAGGAGTAACTCCATTAAAGAAAGCAGCAACGTATGCATTTTGGATACCATCGATAACACGAATATCTTTTTTATATATTTTCGCACATTGGCTTATAACATATCCTTGTAGTAAATAATAGGTGATACCTAAGCCACAAACAATGAAGACTAGCCATATTGGTATAGCCTTAATGTTTTCAATAACTTGTTGGTAATCATCATGTAAAGCAAACCACAAAGCAAATGTAATAAGAGCAATTAAAAGCAGTGCGTTTAGTACATTTTTTTTGATAGGCAATCCCTCCGAAATTATTGTACCATGAATAACTCAAGTATCCCATAACAAAAATGTAAGGTAAATAGGGTATAATGGATATATGAATGAAGAAAAATTTACAATACGCTTTTTGAGCGTCAACGATATTGACCAATTGGTCGAGTTCGAAACATACAATAAAGAGAATTTTGAGAAGTTTAACCCAACCAAACCAGATAGCTTTTTTACGCGTGAGGGACAAGAAATGCGCATGGAGCATGTACTAGCAATGCGAATGAGTGATCTTGCATATAGTTATGGTATTTTTGTTGAAGATGAATTGATTGGAACTTTTGATGTATTTCAAGTGGAAAGAGGAGCTATGCAAAATGCCTGGATTGGTTATTGTATTGATCAAGACTATCAACATTTAGGTTATGCAACTGCAGCAATGAACCAAATTATTAAACTAGCTTTCAGTCAACTTCAATTGCATCGTTTGGAAGCTTGGGTTATGCCATCAAATGAGCAGTCCATTCATTTGCTTGAACGTTGTGGCTTTGAAAAGATTGGTCTAGCAAAGCGAAGTATATATGTACATGGAGCATGGCAAGATCATCTAATTTATGCTTTATGTAATGAACACTACGGGCAATAAAATTGCATTCAACTATTAACCACGATAAAGTATGGATGAAAAGAGGTGGATATCATGTTAGAAGAAAAAATGAAAGCATATGATTTTGCTTTAGAAGATGCGCAAGGACAACTGCATCATTTACATGACTATAAAGGAAAGAAAGTCGTCGTTTACTTTTATCCAAAAGACAACACCCCAGGATGTACAAAACAAGCATGTGCATTTCGTAATGCATTTCAAGATTTACAGGATGAAAATACAGTAGTTATTGGTATTAGTAAAGATGGAAGAGAAAGTCATCAGAAATTTATTGATAAATATGATCTTCCGTTTATCTTGTTGAGTGATCCAACCCTAGATGCTATTGAAAACTATGGTGTATGGGTAGAAAAGAACATGTATGGAAAGAAATACATGGGTGTTGCTCGTTCAACATTTGTTATCGATGAAACTGGAACGATTATAAAAGTATATAAAAAGGCAAGTCCAGAAAAGAATGCGCAACAAATTGTTGATTACTTAAAAGCACTATAAAGTGAGATGTATGCTCACTTTTCTTTTGGATTTCATGAAAAATCTTAAGAAAAAGTAAATTACGTATAACATCACACAAAAAACACAAAAGATTCTATAGAAGTTTTATTTCGGTTTTGTTAGAATAGCACTAAGAAATTCAATTGTATGGGGATTTCTTACAATACAAAACGTGAAATGATTAGCGATATGAAAGTGGGGACTTATCATGAATTGGTACAATATTTTAAATGAAGAAGAAAAAACATACATGGATGATTATGTAAAAGCAGAAGGTTCATTACTTTCGCTAGCCAAAATGTATAACTTAAGCTATGGTGAAGTGAAAGAAAAACATGAACAAATCTTTTCAAAGATTGAAGATCTTGTAAAAGGTCAAGATGGATTTGATCCAAAAACGATTGAACTTATTGGTAAAGGTGAGTTCAGTTTAGAACTAGCGGATATTTTATTCAGTAAATATCGAAACTAAATCGAATCGTTTCACAAACATACATGCAAATCGAGAGCAAAAAAGGTAAGTTCACATGGGGTGATTGACTTACCTTTTTTGTTTAATATCCAGTTAATTGTATATACTCTTCCAAACTCACAAATCGATATCCATTTTCAAGTAATTGTGGAATGATTTGTTCAAGTGCAGTTGCACTACTATCATAGATGTCGTGGAAAAGAATGAGTGAATGTGGTTGAAGTGTTGACATTACATTATTGACTGTACCTTGTGGGTTTTGCTTGTTACGCCAATCATTGCTATCCACATTCCATAAAATGATTTTCTTATCAATTGCTTGAGTAATTGCATCATTATAACTTCCGTATGGTGGTCGAAGATATTTTGTTGTATAGCCACCAGCAGCAATAATCTGTTGGTCAGTTGAACTAAGTTGTGCCTTCATGCTTTCTATAGATAAAGTAGTCAAATCTGGATGGTCATAACTATGTGAACCAATTGTATGACCTTCTGCAATCATACGCATAAGCAAACCAGGATTTTGTGCAACCTTTTGACCCAATACAAAGAATGTAGCTTTGATGTTATATTGTTTCAACGTGTTAAGAATGCGTTCTGTAGAGCCATAACCAGGGCCGTCATCAAAAGTTAAACACACAATTTTATCACCATTATACTGTGGTATTTGAACAGAGGTGCTCGGTTGCTGATTATTAGCCTCTTGTTCTTGTCGTTGCTTTTGTTCACGTTCTTTACGTTCTGCTTCTTCTTTTGCCTTTTTTTCTTCCTCTGCTTTTTTACGTTCTTCATAAAATCTTCCATTTGGAAAATCAGTTTCTATTACACTAGAAATATCTGGCGTTTGTTTTGTGAATAAGCTTGTTGAATTTTCATATAAAGCAATTGGTGTCATATCTTCTTTGTGCATAATTGTACGAACACCTTTATAGGCAATTATACTTAGTAAGACAACACAAAGAATTGCTAGACCAATTAGAAATGTACTTTTTTGTTTTCTATTTTTCATATGTATATCATACTATAAAAAAATCCCATTGGGATTCTTTTATGCTCTCTGTGAAAATGTTTTGCACGTAATTTTCCAAACACCTTCAATTTTCATTAAGTGGAACATATCGATTACTGTACCGTCTCCATAGAAGCCTTCCACTTGCAAACAAACAGAAGCAATGTTTCCTTCTACTTGTAAATGTGTAATCACATATTCACATAGATCATGGTTTTCTTCCATTGTTGGTTTGCTTGTGATTTCATCATAGAATAATTGTGGTGTAGCCATCACTCCATATTCTTTGATGTATCCATACATTGCTGCATCCCCATAGAAAATACTTTTTAAAGTTTCAATATCTCCTTTGTATACAGCATCCATATAGCGTTCAACAACTTCAGTAATACGTTTTGCATCAAACTGTTTCATTTGTCGTCCCTCCCTAGTTCTTAGCTAATTCTACTATACCTTAGCATTTCTATACATGCAAAGCAGGTACACGGATTTGAAAAAGTCCTTTAGCATTTTTATAATTTGAGCTATCATAGAATATATGAAACATATAACACCGATTGAACAATACGATGACATTATCGAAAATGAAGTCATTAGCCATATTGAACCAAATACTTACTATAAATCATGTACGATTGTTGATGAAGACACATATACATATGATCAAGTGAAGTTTGAACGTTGTACTTTTACCTTACCAACTTTTGAAAAGATTGAAATGTTGGATACGATTTTTTTATACTGTGATTTATCAAACTGCAATTTTGAAGAAACACTACTACATCGTGTTGATTTCATTCACTGCAAATTGGTTGGTTCTTTATTTATTGAAGCGAATTTAGGATATGTCCGTTTTAAAGATTCGATTCTTCGGTATGCTAATTTTGCATCAACAAAAATAAAGCATGTTTTATTTGAATCGTGTGAACTTGTAGAAGCTTCATTTCTACATACGAAACATAAGGAATTACAATTTGACCATTGTATGATTCAAAAGTTAGATTTGCGTGAAACCAAACTGGCAGGGATTGATATAAGTACTTGTGAATTTGAAAGTTTGTTTCTAGATTTACAGCATAGTAAAGGCTTAAAAATACGTTTTGATCAAGCAGCAAGTATCGCGATTATGCTAGGTTTAGAGATCGCATAAACCAAGTAAATATAGCGAATTATAAAAAAATAAAAAAAAATTAAAAAAGTTGCATAAAAAGACTTGCATAGATAGAAAAACTTTGTTATTATTAACTTCGTTAGCGGTAAACAATTCGCAAATGAAGAAAATATGGTCCTGTGGTGTAGTGGTTAACATGCCTCCCTGTCACGGAGGAGATCGTGGGTTCGAGTCCCATCAGGACCGCCATATTACTTATTAAACTTGGATGATTTCCAAGTTTTTTTGTGCTTTAATAAAAACATTGTTGAATTCATAATCGGGAGGTCTGCATATGAAGAAAGTGTTGTGTTTATGTGTTTGCTTGTGTATATATGTATGTGGTTGTCAGTCTCAACAAGAATCGAAAGCAAAGGATAACTCAAATCAAATGGAATGCGAGCCATGTGAAAATGTGGAAAGTCTCATTCCTGCAAGTATGAAGCCGGGTACGATCATTGAATTTCAGGATGAACGCTCATTTCTTATCAAAGAAGGAGGATATCCAGAACTTGTACGCAATGAGAAGATTACGGGGTTACCCAAACCATACAAAGGAATGATAGTGACGTATGCAGATGATGGTTATATATTAAATATCAAAGATGCTAGTGACGAAGATATTGCTAAATAAATTTATAAATAGAATAATGGTGTCTTCAAAAGTTAGTTATTGTATAGACCAAGCAAGACAAATAATCATACATAAACCTGCATTATCATCTTATACGCTTATAATATATGGTGCATGTAATACCTAAAAAACTAGTCAAGATTGACTAGTTAGTTGTTTAGATTGATATGTACTAAGATATAAGTTTAATTGAAACGGTGTATACGGAACTGTACAAATTGTGGTATGCGAGGTCCCTTTTTAATAGCAATAGTGGTGTACTATTCGCTTGCATGAACACACACCATAAACTCTAGTGCTTTTTACTCGTTTTAATCTTCTCAAGTTATATAAACACTGTGTTATATCGTGTTGAGATTAGTCAGCGATAAACAGAATTACTGCTAATATTTTTATTATCTGTCATGATCATTACTCTTAATATCACTAACTTTTATTGCGATATATAATAATAACATTAATTGTATTACGTCATAAATAAGTCTATACATGTATTGTTTTCTCCTTTCAAGTCATTAGTCTGAATCTAGTAGTTCTTTCTTTATGTATTACAGTTATCGATATGGTTATTATAGTTGAAGCTACTATTGATGTAAAGTTGTTGATATTAGACAATGTGTATGTATGGTACACATATTATTAATAGTTGAGTTAAAGGAATAAACAGAATACTTAACTTATTCTAAAATGAAAAGAAAGCTAAAGTCTGATAATAAATGTAAAATTAAAAGAAATGAATCTTTATCAAACTATCGAGTTATAAATTTTCAAAAGCTTTTTACGACAGTTGTAGTTTAGCTTTATTACTTTTTAATAAATAGTAATATCGATAAAATAAAACACTTAGTTTACGTGACAAATATCTTTACATACTTAAATGCTTTTCCTATAATTATTTTAGAGGATGAATCACATGAAAAATTCAAAAGAAATAATTAACACCGCAATAAGTAATACTCATTTTGTATTGTCGAAAAACAAAGATACTCGTAATATATCGAAATATATGAAATATCTTTTCCTTTTCTATTTTATCGCATCTACAATTATATATATATACCAATCAATTATGCGCATAAATGGACTTTATCAGAGTGAACTATATTATTCGATATATCGAATAATGCTGATATCATTTTATATAGTAATTCCATGCTTATATTATTATCTTGTTAAGCGAAATAAAATGAATTTATCTGATAAAAATTTCTTGCACTCATTTATGATAATACCAATTTTATTGTCATTTAATAGTCTAGTTTTTATTCTTATATACTATTTTGATTCAATTATAATGTATTACATGCATTTAATGATACCGTTGGAAGTAATTATTATGATAGCTGCTTTTCTACTTATATATAACTTTACGAAAAGAAAAACTTTTTTACTACCTATTATTTTTTTGTTAATCTATTTTGCATGTGTTGTTTATGTAAGGATAACTATGGAGACAGCGGTTGAATTGACAGATTATTTTCTTTTTATAGTTAAAATGAACGATTGTTTTGTTTGGTTTGCAGATTTTAATATAATTCCGATTATTTCTTTATTGTATTGCTGGTTATTATTGAGAAGTGCTAAAGATGTCGACTAAACTTCTTCAAACGTCAAAGGTATTCGAATCAAATATTCGTTTGCAAATGATCGCAAGCCTTTCAGTATCTGATTTAACATATCGCGAATTAAAAGATATCTGTGAATGTTCAGATGGTAATATGACGACTCATACAAAAAAATTAATCGAAAATGATTATATATCTGTTAAAAAAGAGTTTATTAACAATAAGCCGCAAACTACATATTCGTTAACAAAGAAGGGAAGACGTGAATTCTTAGAATATGTAAATATACTAAATAGTCTTACTACAGGAAGCAAATAATGAAGATTTCAATATTAGTTTACTTAACAAGTTTATTTTTGAATTTGTAAAGAATGTTTTGGGTGATTTTCATGCTAACTGTACAGAATTAATACAAAGAGAAAATAGTACAACTATAAATGTTGTTGGAACTACTCATTCTATATTTGAGATATTGCAGTAAGTAAAACGTATATTGTGAGCTTTGATTCATAAATAACAAGGTATTATTGTACTAAAAATGAAGCCGTATAGTCCTGTTCGGGATTATATGGTTTTTTTATGCTTTTTATAAAATTACTTTGAATATCGTTGTTTTGATTAAGTGTTGACATTTGTATTTATTTGACCTATTATATTTATAGAACTATTAAATAAAGAGTACACGTTATTAAACGAAGTAGGAGGTGTAGAAAGTTTTACTAATGTTGAGAGATAAACTATAGAAATAAATTGAATTGCTTAGTGGATTTGATTGATTAAACACTTAAAAAAGGGGGATTTAAAAAAATATTTATTAATTTTAAGTTCAGTCGTAACGTTCTCTATTATACTGTGTTGAATAATGTTGAGAGAGAAGATGCTAAGTAGGATGTAATAAAAATGGAAGATTTTACTGAAAGTGTCGAAGAAACAACTAGAATTGAAATTTCTAATGAAAGTATTCTTGAACATTCGTGGATACCGATAGTGGTGTAGTCATAACTTTGAGTGATAATAGAGCTAAGTCATTTGTAGAATATAGTAGTTTAACGAAAGAAAACGAGGGGTTAATAAATGAGAACTCTTCTAAAACAACGAAAGGGCAATAAAGAACAATTATTGATTATATAAGTAAAGTTTTGAGTGTAGAAAAATATGTTTGTAATAAAATAGGACAAACACTATTAAGTACTATGATATTTAACAAAAAGATAAACAACAAATGTTTAAAGTAGAATGTAGGTTGTACACCCATCGTCTATGTTATATCAATGCAATTCATTTTCTAATATGTTTTGGGAAACGACCGTTGTTCCAACATAGAATCGATGTAATATAAAATGAAATAACACTTTTCAATAAATGGTTGAAAAATACATAACGAATATTGGAGGAGAGATGAAAAAAAATCAAAAAACAAAGAAAACAATCATGCTTATTATCTTAACTGCGATTTTAGCAGGATGTTCTAACAATCTGTCATTTGTAGATGGAAAAACTAATTATAAAACTGAAATATGTAAGATGCAGGAAGCAGGTATTATTAGCACTTATAAGATAAGCTCACTCGATTATGAAACGATAGTAGATGAAATTGAAGTTAAACTTGTTTTTCATCCAGACTATTTCATTGGTGATAAAAAGGAATTGAATGAAGATGATCGCAAAGAAATTGAGAAAACATTCAGTGATGAAATGGGATTGGATGAATCTAAGCTTACTGTTGACTTTGTCAATGAAGGGGTCAGAGTGGTCTTTATTGCTAAAGATAATGTCTTAGATGAACTAATACTTGATGATACGAATGATTCGAAAATTATGAATGACATTATTAAGCAATTAGTAATTAAAGGCTATACATGTGAAGTTGATAGTAAATAAACTGAATGGTGTTGAGATAAAATAACTAGAATTTCTGTTATTATGAAATTCTTTAAATTACTGAGAGAGCAATTTAAATTGTGAACATATTATCTTCACAGTTAAAAACAATGAGAAGGTGAAAAAAGTTAATGATTTTAGGTTTTGTATGATATTTTCATTGATTGTAATGGTAAATTTTGCAATCTTTGGAAATACAACAGAATAAACGCTTTGCTGAATTGTTTGAATTTTCACCTAGAGTTGGAGAGTTTTTCAAAAAAGTTATGAGAGGTTAAGATGAAAATTAAAAAAGGAGTCTTTATTTTTGCTTTACTGATATCATGTGTAGTGTTGATGATATGTAAGTCTGATGACGATCATATATCTTTATTTCTTGAAAGTGGATTCGAAATAAGTGCAAATAGATGGGCAGGAAATGATGTGATAACTGTAAATCTTGAAAATAAAGAATATAAATTTAATAATGAGACAAAATTAAAAGATTTGAATATAGTTTTTTTGGTCAATTCTAAAAGTAATGCAGTTATTACATTAGGTAAAGTTCAACAACAATCAAAAGAATGTATTGTATACACAAATGGCGAAGATAACTACACTGAAAGTCAAATGTGCAGAAAAGAATTTGATGATTTACTTGCTGACATCGGGATTAGTAACAAAGATTTTGAAAAAATGATTATTGATATTGCAAAAAATATAAACAAAAAGAATTAAAAATGAAAAAGATCAAAAAAGGATAGATTATATGATATCATGTACTACTTTGTGTGGGTTATATAATCTATCTTTTGCTTTTGCTTGAATATTATATTGAAAATCAATTAGCTTCTAACTTTTATATTGTCAGTATTTATTTGTGGGGTAAAACATTCGCATGTTGTCAATAATAGATATTTTTTTTGCTAGAATACATGGTACACTTTTTTTGAAAAGTTTTGTCATTTTTTGTCTATAAGTTCGTTATATAAGTGAAGGGGAAACGTATGGAGAATCGTTGGCTAGAAATTTTGTATCATACATATCATCAACGTCTATATCTTTTTGCGTTGTCTCTAGCAAAAGATGAAGCTTCCGCTGAAGACTTGGTATCTGAAACATTTATTAAATTAGGTGTGTCTAATTTGAAAAGTGAAAAAGAAATTGAAGCATGGTTATTTCGAGTATTGAAAAATCAGTTTATTGATACATATCGAAAGAATCATCGCATATTAGATGAAGGTCAATATCAAGTAGAGTGGTTAGTAGATCCTTATGATGCAACAAAGAAATATATTAAAGATGAGCAAAAACGGTGGCTGTATCGTAAAATCTACACACTATCAGATAAAGAACGTAATGTTATGTTGTTAAGTTTGGTATCGCAATTGGACGATGTAGAAATTGCACAGTTGCTTAAAATATCACTTGATCATATTCGCAGTATACGATATCGAGTGAAACAAAAACTAATCGCTTATGCAAAAGAGGAGGAAATGTTATGAACGAAGACAAAAAAATCGATGATTTATTATCAATGGACACTAAAGATATTGATCAAAAAACATTCAAGAAAATCAAACATGGTATGAATATGAATTTTGTTAAGCGAATGCTTGTATATACACTAATTGTGGCACTTGTTTTAGCAGGAGCGTATTTTGGTATAAACAAGCTTAAAGAACTTACAAGTTACAATCCAGTAAATGAAAAGATTGAAGGATATTATAATGTATTTGGTGATGAGGAAGATTCAATAGATCGTCAGGATTTCCAAATGCTTGTCTCAGCATATATTTCAGTAGCAAATCCTGGAGTTGTCTATGTTCCGCTTTTCGGGGATGGTAGCTACACAAACTTGGGTTCTGGTAACTATGAGTATTATGGAAAGTATATTTCGTATCTAGATCGAATAAATTATGGTGAATCAGAGGATATAATTGAAGTAAGTAATCGTCGCATTCAATTAAATACAATGTTTCATGTGTATCAGTTTTATTCAAAGGATAAGCAAATAACAGATGAAGACAATTATCCTCAACTTAGTGAGAATGAAATAGCTAAACAACATGAAGCCCTAAAAAAAGACATTGATAATTTACCTGAGTCAGCACAAGTTGACATATCTATATCCTTTGACAAGTCGATGAGTTTTGATCAATTTGTCACATATAAACAGGGTATCTTAGCTGATGTGGACGTGCAATACATTGCGACAAACATACGCGATATTAATACGCTAGGATTCTCACCACTCTACTTCCCGCAAGTGTGTTCAACATCATATCCAGGATTATGTGGAGATGTAGTTTATACTGAAGAAGGATTAAAAGAAGTTTATGCAAGTTCTTTAAAATTACTGAAAGATCATAGTGAATTTCTTCAACGAGCTATAAATTATCCATATGTAATCGATGTAATCAATGACGAAGTTGATAAACTAAAGAATGATGAAACAAAGATATATGGAATACGTTTAGTTGTGGATAAGCAAACTGCATTAAAACTATTGCAGGATGAAAATACATACTATATGCAGGTCTTCGATGCAAAGTTCTCACCATTACAAAAATAGGAGCAGTCTAGCGACTGCTTTTTGTATAAATATGCAATTCAATATTTGATATGTTATGATGCAAATATGAAGAAAGTCTTAAAAACGCTTAGTGATATAATAAGTGTACTAACATTGATATACGCTGTGTATGTTTTGTTAACCAACGATCGAAGTGAGTTCGCCTTTGCTATCGCCATTCTTTTTGCCGACGCAATGTATCTTTTTGCTAGTTATAAAATCTATCAAGAAAAGAAAAAACAAAAAGATGAATGATGTGCAATTTTGTTCAATGAATAAGTAACGACAAATACGATGGACTCATGTACAATGATAGTAATGAATGTCACAGATTTATTAAAGGAACAGACACTGTATTATCGTAGCTTCGTATCGCGAAGTATTTTCTTTGCGTTATCTGAACAAAAACAATATTTATCATACGCAGAAGTATATGCTTTGGCATTTAATGCAAGTGAGTTCATTCTTACAATATCTCCACAGCAAATTTATGCGATTCTCAATTACAAGCATGCATTTAATCAAATGTTAGAACTTGCAAGTAGTAAGAAAGATATAGATGAACATGATGTGCTAGAACTTGTACAACTTCTTTACAAGGATGCAAATATTGAAGTAACATATAGGAATACACAAGCAAAATTGGCATTTAAAGAAGTGTTGGATACATTTCATCATTCCAAAGTTCGTGTTATTAAACGACAGTATAAGCAAGTTGCTTCATTGTATCTAGCGATGAGAAAAGGTGAGCCTTTTACACAAGGAAATACATGTGTATGTGAATTATTGCTGAATTATATGTTATTGAAATGGCAACTGACACCTCATGTGTTTTTAAAAGATGATGCATCTTATGTTGCAACGTGTATTAACAAACAAAATGCTTCAGGTTTTGCGACGTATTTACAAGAAACAGCAATACAAGAAAGAGAAATTATTGATAAGTGTATAGTAAGGGAGTAGTATGGCAAAAACATTATATTTTATGCGACATGGGCAAACGTTGTTCAATGTCTTACATCTTAAACAAGGGTGGAGTGATTCTCCACTAACCACCTTAGGAAAAAACCAAGCAATCATTGCAGGAAGATATTTTAAAGAGCATGATATTGTATTTGATCACGCTTACTCGTCAACTTCAGAACGGGCAAGTGATACATTAGAGCTTGTTAGTAAGCAAGCATACCAACGTGTGCGTGGATTAAAGGAATGGAATTTTGGACGTTTAGAAGGATCTAATGATGTGGTAGACCCAAAACCTCCATATGGTGACTTCTTTGTGCAATATGGTGGAGAAGACGAAATGGAGTTTCGTAAACGTTTGATGGATACTGTCACGAACATTATGGATCAAGAAGACCATCAACAGGTGTTGATGGTATCTCATGGTGCAGCGTGTGCACAACTCTATCGCGCGAATGAAACATATGCAAAAACAAAGATTACGTATCCAATTCCAAACTGTGCAATCTTACGCTTTACATATGAAGATGGAAAACTCATGTTTGAGGAAATGATTTCTCATGACTTTCGCGAACTTGATGTGTAACTTGACAGATTTGATATACTAAAATAAAAAAGTAGAGAGTTTCCGTTTTGTGGAAAATTTCTCTACTTTTTTGCTTCTTTTATAGTGTTATATTACCATATTTTCGCCTTTTTTTCAAGGCTTGTCATGTTTAGCGATGAGGCGTATAAAGAGTACACGGAGGTTATTTATGAGACAAAACAATATCCCAAGCACAACTGATTTTAGTCTTCAATTACATGATGTGAATTATGAAATTGCACAAGCTGGACATCAATTATCAAATGAAGATATTAACAAATTGATCGTTTGTCAGAAACAAAGCTATACTCAATTTGGATTAATTGATATTCATGCGAATATTATTTTTACCATTGCTAGTAAACTTGCGTATTCACCATATATTCGACAAGTTGATTTTGTGGATGTAATTGCATCTTTTATGAATTCGTATTATGCCATACGTAAATATGTACGAGCACGTTTGTATGATGATGAACTAGTTGCGTTGATGTATCAGCATTACTTGCATAATCATGGTCAATTAGATAGTGAATGTATCTACCAAATTATCCAAACTGTGAGGTCTTCAAAATGAATGAACTAATACATGCACAATATCAAGAATATTCATTTACGGATATGGTTCATAAACTACAAAAAGAAGGGAAAATAGATGAGGTGCAAATACAAGCAATTGAAAGTGAACTAGTAAAGATTGCACATCATTTGGTATTGCAATATAACCATAAAAGAAGTTCCACTATATCATTGCATGCCTATAAGCAAATCCATCGTAGTATTTTGTATGCACTTGATCATGTACATACATATAAAGACAACCCTAGTTTATTACAAGCAAATCATATAGAATGCTTCTATCAACAGGGCTTTCAGTACATAGAGAAACAACTTGAATCTTTAAAGCACCAAGCATTACGTTTAGAAAAACAAGCACTGCACGTGGAAAATGAGCGCTATCAAGATGTCTTACATCATCAATTCTTTGATTTTATTAAGGATTATCATCCTGCATATAAAGCGACACTTTGTAAGCAAGATTTTGATTATCCACTATTAGATGGGCTTGCTTTGGATCATCAAATGTATGGTTTGGTTGGTCTTGATTTAGCACAAGAATATGCCAATCGTTTCGATTTGGAACAACAGTTTTGTCATTTGTATGAAAATCAGTTAGAAACACTCGTACATTGGTATGAATTGCAAAAGGGGATTAGCGTACATGTACTAGGTTTGAATATTATGGAACTACTACTTCGACAACAACTGTTTGCCTGCTTACTCCCAAATCCAAAGAAATTATTACTCACTAAAGTAGAATTAGAATTTTTAGCGCGGAAAATTACAAATGCAAATACATTTGCCAATCTAGCATACAAGCGATTGCAAAATAGTATTAATCCTGAAATGTACACATATTCTTTACGCTTCAAAGAACGATTTGTCCAAGAATTACAAATTGCCATTAGCCATCAAAGTTTTGATTCATTTATTATTTATGAAATGGAAGATTGTAATAAAGTACAATTTCAAGTACATCATGCGATGGACAATGATTCATTTTTGGATATAGTGGAACAGATTGAACAAGAATCTTGTACAGAAGCTAGAGTTCAACGATTGCTATCATCTAAGGCATCCATTCATGATGTTTTGGATATTCTTGATATGTCGATTTTTAATCAAGAAGAATATGAAACCTATTTTTGTAAGTTGGATAGTTTAACGCTTGCTTTATTGTTTCGTTATATCTATCCTGAGGAGTTTTTGTTTCAACAGACACCCACATTAGATGCAGATACACTTCATCGCTTAGAAAGCGCTAGAGAGTGGTATACGTTATTAAAAAAGCACCTAGGAACACTAGATGCTTGGCAAAGACAAGAGATTGAACAAATCTTTCAATCATTGAAATAGGGAACAAGTTTCTCATAGTCAATGTAGTGATCAAACTTATGAACTGTTTTTTCTTGTGAAGAATAGAGTTCAAGTAATTCCACTTTTGCTTGATGTTGTGCTTTCGTGAGTTGTTTTGCATATGGTGGATTTTGCTCTTTCTTGAAATAGGAAAAACAATAGAGTTTTTCTTTTATGTTTTGTTGTTGAGTAATATTTTTTACTATATTACTTGTCATGATGTGATGTTGATGCCCATATTCACCTTGCGGGTTATGGGTAACAATTTTTTCCCAGTCGTATATTTTTGTATAGAAAGAAAGTGTCTTTCTGATGCTTTCTTTTTCGTAATACCAATCACTTCGCCTATTGTTTACTTTATCTGGATAGGAAAGAATGATTCCATTATTGTTTGTTTTCTTTAGCATTTGCATAAACTCCGCTCTACGTGTAGGATTGTCTCCATTCGTAATACATATAATAAAATAGGGATGTGAGCTAATTTCTTCACCAGCAAAAAGCGATTCATCATCTGGATGTGCAACGATCATCAAACTTGTATGTTCTGTTTGTTGGATTGTAGGAGTTTTAAAAAGTAAAATACTAAGACAAAGTAGAATTTTCGCATAACTCATAAATCACTTTCCTTGATAATGTAGATTGGGCGTTTCTTGTTTTCTAAGTAATCCTTTGATACATATTGACCAAGTATAGATACGAAAATCATTTGTAGACTACTTAAAAAGACAAGCAGTGTAAGTAGATAAAATGATGAGGAAATCACTTGGCTTAAACATAAACGAATAATAATGCTCATTCCTAGAATGGTTGATATTGCTAGTAGGATAGTTCCAACAATTCCCGCAAACAATAATGGCTTAGTAGAAAAAGATACAATTCCTTCAAAGGCATAGGAGAATAAACTTTTTAAACTCCACTTAGTTTGTCCAGCAACGCGTTCTACATTATGAAATTCAATCCACTTTGTATCAAAACCAACAAATGAGAAGATTCCTTTCATATAACGATTGTATTCTTTCATTTGTAAAATCGCATCAACCATTACGCGTCGCATCATTCGAAAATCACCAGAACCATCACTCATATCCATTTTTGTTAGACGGCTAATGACTTTGTAAAATTGTTTACTTAAAAAGCTACGTAAGCCTCCTTCACCTGTACGGTCCATGCGTTTACCAGCTGCACAATCATAGTTTTCATATTTCAAGACTTGATACATTTCTTTTAGTAAGGTAGGAGGATGTTGTAAATCTGCATCCATAATGACACAATACTCACCCGTTGCTTTTTGCAATCCTGCAAACATTGCGGATTCTTTTCCGAAGTTTCTTGAGAATGAAATATAGTGACAGTTTGTATCTTGTAAAGCAAGTAACTTTAGTTCATGAATACTTTGATCTGTACTACCATCATTCACAAAAATAAACTCATAATTCACACCTTCAATTTTTTGAAGTTCTGCTTTTGTTGTTGTGTAGAATAATGGGATGGATTCTTCTTCGTTATAACAAGGAACGATGATACTAATGGTTTCCATAATTCGGTTCTCCTTTTCTAAATATTTTACTTTTACATATTCCATAGTTTGCGATAACTGTAATAATACTCACAAACAGTTTTGCAGGTATACTAGCAATACCGATAAGTTGAATACAAACATACAGTAGTCCATTTTCAATCAGTAAAGTTAAAGCGCGCAATGATACAAAATTGATTAATTGTTGTATAAATGGTTCATTTGATTGAAATACCCATAAACGATTGGTATAAAATGCAACTAGCACAGCTACTACCCAAGCAATTGTATTTGCAATTAAATATTGAACCCCTACATATGTCAAAATGAAGTAAACGATGTAGTTTACAAGTGTGGTGAAACCACCATTGAAAATATATTTAATGAGTTGTTTGTCGATGTTGAACATAGGGTCTCCTTTCCCATACACCTTTTAGGCAAAGTATGATAAACATACATCCGCTGATCAAAAACCCTAAAGGCTTTCCTGGAGGCGTATAGATTAATTTGATTGTGTGACTGCCTTTGCTTAGTTTTGTGCCAACAAAGGTTGTATTCACAGTTTCAATGGTTAGTTTTTTACCATCTACATAAAGTTGGTAGCCATCTTGCATCGGCAAGGAAGTGGCAAACATGCCATCTTCTTGCATTGTGATAGTTCCTTCTAAAACTGCATCACTTTCAATTTGTGTAAATGTATCAAGATGTAATTGATCTATAGAGACATCTTCGAATTGATGCAGTTGAATATTTGTGAGTTTATAGTTACCTTCAGAAAAGGTAAGGTGCAGTTTTTTTAATTCCTTTGCATCACTAAGTGTGTAAGTGAAATGCGTATTGTGATTTGGATAAGCAGCATGTAAACTTGATAGTTTATTTCGAACACCTTGGATATCAATATACATATCCTGTTTGGCTATATTTGAGATATCTTCGACATCAAATTCAATCACTAAAATTCCTTTAATATCTTGCTCGAGCGTAAGATCTACACTTGCTTTTTTCTTTGCTTGCACAAGCAGTGTATCGTTTTTCATTTCAAGTTGTAGCGATGTGCTTTGTTTTGTAAAGGTTGGTTGAAATGCTACAGATTGTACTTTATTTTCATACGCTTGATTTGATGTATTGTCTGTAATTAGATATGACTGCAACGCCTGTAGTTTTTCAACAGCTGATAGTTTTTCAAAGACATCTGTATGTAGCAGTTTACTTGTACCGTATGCAATTGGACGAACCTCTTTATTTTCAAGAATTTTATAATCCTTTGTTTCTGCATACACTTCATAGCCAATCGGAACGTATTTCTTTGTAGTATACAAATATCGAATCCCCATCAACTTGGCAAAAACTGGATTGTGTTGATATGAAGTAATTACACGGTTTTTACTTGGAATGGCTTGCATCATCACATCGTAGAAGAATATATTATATGAACTATTATTGATGCTTGTATACATACTTGTGCGTTTGAGTTTTGGTGAAGCTGTATTTACGCTGGTAGAGACAAATCGTAAATCTTCAAAGCGATAGTTTTCTAAATCCAACGCATGTATATCAGAATTGTTTTCCAGTGATGTCAGTTTCTGATAGTTTGCTTTCTTTTCATAGGTTTCATACTGATTGTTTACTTGGCAAGTAATGATAGCAGCCAACAAAGCAGCATTAGCAAATAATGCTTGTTGTTGATAATAGATGCATAGCAATATGCTTATTGTTAATAATGCGTCCATTGCAACCAAAGTAGGTGACTTACTTGCAACTATTACAAGTACAATAAATAGAACATCATAAGATTTCCATGAAATTTCATGTTTACTAATTTGTTGAATTACTAAACCAGTAACAAGTAAAACAAGTGGAATAAATGGAATGAATGCTTTAGGTCGTACATATAATGCAAAGTTTAAAATATAACTACATATTGGAATACAACATAGCAACAGTAAGATCACTGCTAGAATACGCAACTTTTTTGAACGCAGAGCTAAAAACAAACTGAATAATGAAATGAAAGTTAATCCCATTCCGTATTTGTCGTACAGGATGGTAGAAAAACTTAAATCGATAGGTGCAATAGATGCGACCACTGCATCGGAGCGACTATTTGCCAAAATTGCAAGTCCAGTAGGTAATAAATAGAAACTACATAAAAGATATGCAAATCCAATATGTAAGCCAAGAATGAAAAGCTGTTTAATTGGCTTATCGTGATTCAGATATAACGTATATATTGCAAGCACTACAGCACAACTTAAACTAAAGAAAAAGCTGTGTAAAATGATGCAAGCAAATAGTAGAACCAACCAAAGTTGTGATTTTCCTTTTTTGATCACAAGCATAGATAGTAATAAGAACGGCAGATAGTTCACAAATAAAATCTGTCGATGTATTTGAAAACTGTAGGAAGATAGCGCAAATAAAAGTACCATAATACATGCGATGCTATCTGTTAGTTGATGCTCTTTTAATAACTTGTAGAATAAACATAAACTAATCGCATACATGCATATCATGTATGTAGAAATAATGGTATACATGTCTACATTAGGTAAAAGTAAAGATATAAGTATATCTAAACGAAACAGTCCATAGTAAGCAAAGTTATAAATATTCTGTCCTGCTCCTAAACTATCCATAAAGTTAGGAAAGAATCCTTGCTGGTATACTGCTTGACGAATCGCTTTTGCGATTTGAATGTGTTGATTTACATAATCGGTTGTTGAACCAAAAAGTGTTGACGCATCATGTAATACGATTGGTATACATACACCAATTGTAAAGATACATATATAAATAAATAATTGTCGTTTCTTCATAAGTAACCTCGTAATTAGTATGCCAAAAACTTCTTAAGAATCAGCGAAAGAAAATCTTAAGAATTCTTAATTATTCATGAAAAAGACAAAAGATAACTATCTTTGTGTATAATAAACATATGAAAAAGACGAGAATATTAGTTGCTGATGATCATCAAGAAATCCGTGAAGTGATTCGTGTCCTTTTATCTAGTGAAGGATATGAAATCATCGAGACCAAAGATGGACAAGAGGCAATAGATATGTGTGATGAACATATTGATCTTATTATTTTGGATATTATGATGCCCAATTTGAATGGCTATCAAGCATGTCAAATCATACGTGAAAAAAGTAAAGCACCAATTTTGTTTTTGAGTGCCAAAGGAGCAGAGAGTGATAAAACACTCGGTTTTTCTAGTGGAGCAGATGATTATTTAACTAAACCATTCTCGTATAATGAATTAACTGCACGTGTAAAAGCCTTGCTAAGACGGTATTATGTCTATCAAGGAAAAGAAGCACCTGTAAAAGAACGTGAAATACTGGATTTTGGTAGATTACGCATTGATGAAAAACAACAAAAAGTGTATTTGGATGATGTAGATTGTGAATGTACAGATATTGAGTATCAAATATTACATGTTCTAGCAACAAACCCAAATCAAATCTTTTCGGTTAGACATTTGTTTGAAAGCGTATGGAATGAAACCTATTATCAAAGTGCTAATAATACTGTAATGGTACATATACGAAATCTACGTAAAAAACTACATGACGATCCACAACAACCAAACTATATAAAAACAGTATGGGGAAAGGGGTATACATTTGATGCAATCAAGTAGACTTAGAAAACTCGTGCGTGTGTTTCTTAGTATTGTGATTATGACTACCACTTTCTTTTTTCTATATGCATTTCGTTTTCGTGTCATAGAGATAACAGATTATACAAACAAACATAATCAGGAAGATACGTATGAACGACTAGAAAAGATGCAAAGCAAAGTCGAAAACTTAGATATTCATAGTTATGGAGACCAAGAAAAAATCTCAGGATATATCAATAAAAATTTCAATGATTATGCAATGCAACTTATTGGAAATGATTGGACAGATAATTATTTGTTTTTGATGAGTGAAAAATGGCCAGCTGAGAACTTTTACTTTGATGAAGCACATATATTAGAATATACATTATATATTGGGGATGCTGAAGCAAGTGTTATCGCTTGGCCACTATATCCTGATTTTTTTATCGTGTATGTACGAGTCATTGCATGTGTGAGTATCATAATTGGTGTATTGAGTTATTTTATCTTGAGTAAGCTATATCAAAAACAAGTGATTCGTAATTTTACCAATCGAATTAGTCGAATCAAAATTTTACATAAACTATCGATTCAATTAATTGTGGTAAATATTATCGCAATTGTATTGGGGTTAAGTTTCTATTCTGTCGCAAACCAAAATAAATATTCATTTTTTGAATTTGTGAGAAATAAAATGGATTTTGAAATGCCAGAAATTGATGAACGTGTACTAGAAGATGCAATTAATAAAGCACAAAAAGTAGATTTTGACTATGTAAAAGTAACTGAAATACTAAAAGACATTACACCGGCAAATGCAGGGATAGATTTTCTTTCTCCCGATGGAGCACATATCTCCGGATATGAGAAGTTTGATTCATATTCACTATACGAAGAGCATGTAAATGTCATTCAAGTGCCGATGTCTAAATCAACACGGCTGTTTTATAATGGTGGCGAAATTACATTAAACATGTATTACTATCCACTCATACCGTATGTATATCCATATCAAGTAATCATTGTATTGGTTGCAATTTTACTGTATATGCTAGTCCTAATGAATTTCATTCAATACAAAGTAACGCAAATCCGTCAAATGCAAGAAGATATTGAAAAACTAGCAAATGGAGATTTACACCATTTCGTATGTGTTGAAGGTTCTGATGAACTTGCACAACTTGCAGATGATATGAATCATATGCGTGCATCCTTTTTAGAAACAATTGAAAATGAAGAAAAACTCCAACAATCCAACCGAGATTTAATTACTTCGATTTCACATGATTTACGCACACCTCTTACTTCATTACTTGGATATTTAGAAATTGTGAAATATCAAAAAGATCCTAAGAAAAATGCGGAATATATCGAAAAATCAATTGATAAGGTTGAACAAATTCGCAATTTATCAGATGAGATGTTCTCGTATTTCTTAGTATACGGTAAACAAGGGAATGTAGATTTGCAGCCAACTCCATTAAAAGATATTATCCTATATATTCAAGAGGGATGTATTCTTCTTGAACATGAAGGATTTAGCTTACAAACGCGATTTACTTATGACGAAAATTTGATAATGCCAATGAATGTGTTATTGCTAAAACGGGCAATAGATAATATGTATTCCAATATACGTAAATATGGAGCACAACAAACACCAGTAATTGTGCTTGTGGAAGTGCATAAAGGAATGTTAGAAGTAACATTTAAAAATGAAATTGCGAGCAGCAACCATGTTGAAAGTAATCAGATTGGTTTGAAGAGTATTGAGAAAGTAGTTGAAGTTCACCAAGGCGAAGTGGATATAAAAAATGATGGCACATCGTATACCATCCGTTTAGGTATACCAATTCGTACTGCATAAAGAAAGGATATGTTATGGATATCATCAAAGATAAAATTCCTAATCAAAATGAACTTGTGGATTTATATCGACTAGTTGGTTGGGATTTCTATATGGAAAAAGTAAAAAACATTGAAGCATGTTACAAAGCATCACTATGTGTGTATACGGTATACGATCAAGAGCGTTTAATTGGATGTATCCGAGTAGTTGGTGATGGAATGTCAATTATTTACATACAAGATGTTGTTGTACATCCAAACTATCAGCATCAAGGAATTGCAACAGCACTTGTAAATGAAGTGTTGATGGATTATGCATCATGTTATCAAAAAGTACTAATTAGTGAAGATGATGAGCAACATCGAAACTTCTATAAGAAACTTGGCTTTCATTTTCTAAGTGAAGCATCGTGTATGGGGTATATACAACTAAATCAAGACATTGAATAATAGGGCATACGCCCTTTTTTGCTTTTTTATTAGTTTTCAATTTATAAATTATTCATGTACTTTCTTTGCTACTTCTATCGTTCTTTGATATGGTGAAATTAGGAAAAAAGGAAAGTAAAGGTAAGGGATATGCGAAAACAACATAAGGAAAGTAATTATTTATGGGAGACAGATATGTATTACGGTTTTCACTATGTATATTTGTACTGTCTAGTATTGATTATTCTGTATCAAAGTTAATTTTATACTTATAACAAAGGCACATTTCACGATGAGATGTTCCTTTATAAATTGTTTATAATAAAACGATTAAATTAAGCATTATAGTTTATGTATCTAGTAGTAAGTGTTACATTTAGAATGGAGATGGGAGATGAGTACGATGAAATTTTTAGTGCGTAAACAAATACATGAAAAATTGCGATTGTTACTTGTAATGATGGTGGGTGTAAGTATGTTAACAGGTTTTGCATATACAACACCAAAGCTGCAAACACAAGAAAAACAGAATGTTCTGGGTGTCACAACCAATGTTGCAACCTATGATGAACTAAAAGCAGCAATTGATGCAGGTGCCCAAAGTATCGCAATTACAAGCAATGATATGTTTAAACATCCGATGAAGGATACACTGGTGATTAATCACAAAGTGGTAATTACAAATGCGTCGAATCTAAATATTACTTTGAAAGTAAGTGAAGGAAAAAGACACTTCTCGGTAACAAAAAATGGAGATTTATCCATTGTTGATACTAGTGGTCATACAATAACGTTAACTGGCCAAGCAAATGAAGCAAATCCAAGTTCGTATAGTGGAGGGATTTATGTAGGTGGTGGAAAACTTACCTTATCCAATGTGACATTTAATCAAACAGTTGCAAAACTTGGTGGTGCAATTGAAGCATATGATAATGCGCAAATAGTGCTTGATGCTGTTACATTTAATTTAACAAAAGCGATGACAGCATCAGCTGCAGGTGGTCATGGTTCGGTGATGTATTATGATAATAGTAAATCGAATCAAGAACTACTTGCAGGAACATATAATGTGCACATTACAAATAGCAAAGTAAATACACCCGCAGCAACATTTAATGGAGCATTCTTTTTTAAAGATGTCACGGTGGCTATAGATACACTTCAAGTATCAAGAGTTGCAACAAGTGGTAATGGTGGTGCATTTTATATTGATAACTCGAATTTAGATCGAACAAATGCAGGTGTACCACAAATTGATGCAAAGAATCTTACAATTACAAGTAGTAGTTCTTCTTTATCAGGTGGAGATTTTCATATTCTAAATGCGTCTGTGTCTATTGATAATTTAAAAACGACGGATGCACATGCAAGTGGATCAGGTGGTTCGATTTATGCCAAAGGTGCAGATGTTTTTGTGCAAAATTCAACCTTTATCGATAACAAGAGTACACACATGGCACCAGCACTTGGTTTTAAAGGTGGAGCAATGATGATTGTGGATTCCAACTTTTATATTCAAGATTCCAAATTAGAAAGTGAATTGACATCACGCGATTTGTCAGCAAATACGGAAAATGCTACCTATGGTGGTGGAATTTATATCACAGGTGCAACGGTGTTTGAAGCAAGTAATGTATCCGTTGATGGTGGACAAGCAGAGTTTGGCGGAGCAATGTATATTGATAGTGCGACATCTATACGTATTAGTGGAGCCAGTTCATTTACCAATAACCATGCAACTACAGAGTATAGTTCAAATACGAGTGCAGGAGATGGAGGAGCGATTTACATCAATCCAGAAATCGAAGAAAATGGTGCACTTGTAAATATGTATGAACGAATGCATATTGATGCAGATACAATATTTCAAGGAAATAGCGCAGATGTACTTTTTATTCCAAATAACGCAATTGAAAAATATGATGCATATATACCAATGAAAGTACAAGGTGTATCTCCCGATTTACATAGTGCAGAGCCAGACTACCAACAAAGTCCATTAAACAGTTATGATATTAACTTTGATGAAAAAGCACAAGAACCAACGACAGGTACGATTATCGTGAAATATCATGGGCAAAACCCAACCTTCTTTGAAGCAACAAAATCACAAGTGTTTGTGTATAATTTGGCGGATGGACTACCAACGATCCCTCTAAAAAACAATGAGGAAATTGGATTTACATTTACTTATAGTACGTTTGTAAAATACGTACTTCGAGTCAATAATGATATTACCCAACAAGGTATCGATATTACGGATGATGATATGCATGGATTTGATTTAAAACAATTGCCGCAAGGAGTTATCCTACAAGATATTGGTAACAACACCAAGGTGTTGCATATTGATGCGATTTGGGAAAATGATCCAGTTGTAGATACACATACAGTAACCATAGCTGAAGTTACAAATAGTACAACACCTGCATTAGTAGACAAAGCGTATACCGTTCAAGTGTATATTCAAGATGATGAAGGACATCCACTTACAGGATATGTAACACTTAGTGATGGAACAAATGTGCTAGCCGATGCAAATGGTATGATCAGTTTCCAATTGGGAAGTAAAGATGCACCGATTACAATTGTTGATATACCTGAAGGCTATAAAGTAAAAGTCGCAGAAGTGCTTTTAGAAGGTTATGATGTTAGCTATACCGTAAATGATGGTAGTGGTGAACATGCATATGATGCTTCTTTTTATCCGGTGACAAGTGATCTTGTTATTCACATCACAAATACAGTAGAACGTGACACGAATGAACCGACACCACCAAAACCAGTAGATCCATTAGAACCAACACCACCAAGTGACGGAACACAAACACCTGAAGTACCAAAAGGTAGTGATACAAGTCCAGATGATGGAGATGGACCAATTACTGGTATGAAGGCAAATGATCCAATATATCTAGTAATCCTTATTTTGAGTGGTGCAGGTTTGTTTGGTATGTATAAGCTTATTAGAGAAGGTAGAAAACACAATTCATAGAATCATATAAAGGAAGTCGATACAAACGATTTCCTTTTTTACTAGCAAGAAATTATGTATTGGTATAGAATAGATTTACAGATATACCAATTTAATTTATTCATGATATAATCAAAGAAAAAGGAGATACTTATGCGTAATGATGATGTACATATCGTAAAAGAATTAGATAAGTTTTCTTCTGTCACACATGCGATTCTTGCACAAGGATTGACCTTTACTTATAAAATTTTGATTTGTGAGGTGCAAGAAGCCAATCGTCGAATTAGTAAACAACTCGGATTGAGTTTGGCTTCCAAAGTGTTTTGTTTGAAGAAAGTTCGTATTGTTGAAGGAAAACCGCGTTCGATTGAAACCACTTATGTGGATTATCGAAAGGTACCTGGGATTGAAACGGCAGATTTTTCTAATCAATCATTTTACGATAAAATCAAACAAGACTATGGATTGGAATCAACAAAAAGTGAAGAAGAAATTTTTATCGTTGATGCAAATGCTTCAGAGAAAGAACTACTGGAATTAGCAGAAGATGAAACAGAAGTGTTAATGATCAAAGGAAAAGCGTATACAGAAGATGATGTTGCACCACTGGAATGTTTTGAATTGATTGCACTACCAAGTTTTTATCACTTTCGGAGTGTGAGTGCATATGAATAAACCAACGACATTATACGAACAACTTGCAGATAACATCAAAACGAAAATCGTAGATGGAGAACTTGCAATTGGCGATCGTTTACCAAGTGAAAGAGCAATGTCAGAACAGTATGGAATCAATCGAATGACCGTACGAAAAGCAATTAAATTACTAGAAGATGAAGGCATTTTATCTGCTGAAGTAGGTAGAGGAACCTTTGTAAGTGGCATGCCAGTAGTCAGTCGAAAAGTAGAACTAGGAGATAATGAACTCATAAGCTTAACTCGACAAATCCGTCAAAAGGGACTAGATCCATCTAGAGAAATCATTTCTTTTCAAAAAGTAAAGAATGAAGATGCATTATATGACTTCTTTCCAGACAGTGAAAATGTCTATGAACTTGTTCGTTTATCTTTGATTAATGGAAAACCATATGCCTTACAAAAAGCATACTTTCCATGTAACTTATTTAGTGATGCAGAACGTTTTGATTTCTTAGACGAATCACTATATGACTATATGGAAGAACAAGGACATCGTCCTACACAACTTGTATCCTATTTAAAAATCGCAAAAATACCAGATATGTATGTATCGCTGTTTCATGAAGAAAAACCACGAAATGTATTCTTATTTGATTACTTTGGTTTTGATAAAGATCATCGCTTAATCGAGTATACCATTTCCTATCATTTACCTGAATATACATCATTTCGGTATGTTACAAGAAAAGCAAAAAACAATGAAACACGTTAGCCAGTTAGAGGAATCTAGCTGGTTTTTTTATGATTTGCGTCAAAAATCACAAAATATTCACATTTTTACTTGTCATAGAATAAAAAAGGTGGTATATATAAATTATCAAAGGTATATATGGTATACCAATATATACCAATTTGTGAACACAGTGTTTCATGTTATGTACGAGGAGGAAAACGTATGACACTAATTCAAGCAGTATTAATTGGTTGTGTAGCCGCATTAACACAACTCGAAGGTGGTTGGCTTGGTGAAGCGAAGTTTCGTGAACCAGTAATTACCGGATTTCTAGTAGGGATGATCCTTGGAGATGTTGAAAAAGGATTAATGATTGGTGCCGCATTACAAATGATGTGGATGGGAGCAACAGGAATTGGACCAACTGCTCAACTCGATATTGGTACAGGGGGTACAATTGGAGCTGCAGTAGCAATTATGACTGGGAAAGGGGCAGAAGCAGCAATTGTATTTGCTTTACCAGTTGCAGTAATTATGCAATTCTTAAACACATTACTATTAACTGCATTCTCTGGATTGATGGTTGCAGCTGATCGTAAAATTGATGAAGGAAATTTAAAAGGTGCAATTAGTATTCACTACTTATGTGGATTCTTTACATTCTTGTTGTACTTTGGTTTGACATTTATCGTAATGTACTTTGGAAATGATGCGATTAACAGTATCGTTAATGGATTACCAGAGTGGGCAAACAATGGACTGCAAGCAATTGCTTCAATCTTGCCTGCAATGGGATTTGCATTGTTGATGAATATTATCATGGAAAGAAATTTAATTCCTTTCTTTATTATTGGATTCGTAATTGCAGCATATACAGAATTAACAATGGTAGCAGTAACAGCAATTGCAGTTGCAATTGCATGGATGGTATTTCTACTTCGTTCAGGACAACAAAACAGTCCTGCAGCAGTTCAACAAAACGTTGTTGATGAATGGGAGGATTAATTATGGCAAAGAATACAGATCTAATCAGTGTTGAAAATAACATTACCAAAAAAGATTTTCGTTCAATTTTCTGGCGTTCATTTACCTTACTAGGTTCTTTCAACTATGAACGTATGGAAGGTCTTGGATATTTATATGCCATGCTTCCAGCTTTAAAAAAAATATACAAAGATGATGAAGAAGGTTTAAAAGCCGCTTGTCATAGACATATTGCAGCTTTCAACATGACAGTTGCACCTGCACCATTTGTAATGGGAATTTCTATTGCAATGGAAGAGTTAGCAAAAAAAGATGAAGACTTTGATGTAACAACAATTAACTCAATTAAGGTTGCTTTAATGGGACCACTTAGTGGAATTGGAGATACATTCTTCTGGGGTATTTTTAGAATTATCGCTTGTGCGATCGGGGTATCATTTGCTCAAGATGGAAATGCATTAGGACCAATTATGTTGTTACTATTATTCAATATTCCAAACTTTGCAACACGTTGGTTTGGTTTAAAACTTGGATATAAAAATGGTAGTCAATTATTAAATGATTTAGAATCTAGCGGAAAAATGGAATTATTTACATTCTGTGCGGGTATTGTTGGGGCAGCAGCTATTGGATGTATGATCGCTTCTTGGGTAGATATTACTTCACCATTGGCCTTTACGATCTCTGGTAGTGAAATCGTCTTACAAGAATACTTAGATCAAATCGTTCCTAAGTTATTACCACTACTTGCAACACTAACGATTTATGGATGTCTACGCAAAAAAATTGGCGTAATGAAAATTATTTTTGGAATCTGTGTTGTTGGATTCATTTGTGGAGTTGTAGGAATTTTATAAGAAGGAGATATTATGGCAATCGTAGATGTACGCATTGATGATCGTTTGATACACGGTCAAGTAGTAGGATTTTGGATTCCGCACTTTAATGTAGAAAGAATTGCAATTGTTGATGATGTTATTGTGAATGATGAAGCAAGAAAAACTGCATTGAAGTTTGGTACACCAGCAAGAAGTAAGCTTTCAATCTTTTCACCAGAGAAAGCAGCAGATAAATTTATCCGTAAAATCGATGAAGGAATTCGTGTGTTGATTCTTTGTAATCGCCCAAAACCAATTTTAGAAATGGCAAAAAACGGATATGTAGTTAACGAAATCACTATTGGTAATATGTCAACCAAAGATGATGCAAAACAAATAAAGAAAACGGTCTTTGTAAGTCCTGAAGAAAAAGCGGACTTTGAAGAATTAGTCAACACATATGGGGTGAAAGTATTCTCACAAATGGTTCCAAGTGAACCAAGAGAAGAAATAACAGAAGACTTTAAGAAATAAGAGAGGGTTCAAATGATGGAAAAAGCAACAGTATTAGGTTATATGAAAGATCAACCTAGAGCGTTACAAGCGGCGTTTAAAGATCACGAGGTATATACAGTACCATTTGTAAATAAACTAGCAGATAAAAAAGTAAAAAAGATTTTGTTCTTTGGTTCAGGAACTAGTTACAATGCTGCAGTTGTCGCTTCATATTATTTCAAGCATATTGTTGGTATCGATGCACGTGCTGAGTACCCAACCGTATTTGAAAACTATGAAAAAGCAGATTGGACATATACATTAGAAAATGATGAAATTCTATTTGTGGGGATTAGTCAATCAGGAACATCAATTTCAACAGTAAATGTGATGAAATATGCGAAAGAACAAGGATATCAAACCATTGCTCTAACAGAAGCATTGGATAGTGAAATCACAAAACACGTAGATACAGTTATCGATTTACTTTGTGGAAAAGAATTAACTCCACCAGAAACAAGAGGATATACAGTTACGTTACTAACTTTATATATGTGGGCAATTGCAACTGCACACAGTTGGGGTGTGTATGATGATGAAGCATATAAACATGCGCTAGCAGAAGTTGATGATTTTACAGCAAACTTTCAATCAGTTATCGAAGAAAGTGAAGCATGGTATGAAGCAAATAAAACAACTATCGTAAACAGTGATCGCATCTTTGTTTTAGGATATGGAGTGGACTTTGGATCAGCTTTGGAAGGAATGTTGAAAATTGGAGAAATGTTACGTATACCAACGATTGGTTATGAGATGGAAGAGTTTGTTCATGGACCAACAATGGGATTAACAGACAAACAAACAATCATTATGTTTGGTTCAGATGATAAAGAATACGAACGCATGTTACATTTTAGAGAAGTATTTAAAAAGTACACACCTAGAGTACACTTGATTACTTGTCAAGATGCGCAAACAGATGCACGCGATGTAAAATTCACATATAAAGCAAACAAATATTTAGCACCAATTGCTTACACAGTACCTTGTCAATTTGTTGCAGCTAAGGGGGCAAAAGACATTGGTATTGATACATGTGTGAATCCATTTAAAGACCCACTTGCACACTTTGAATAAAAAACACTATGTAGTATTCGACATGGATGGTGTACTCATTAATAGTGAAATCGTGTATTTAGAACTTTTTGTACAGTTTCTACACGAGCAAGGAGTACATAAAACTGTTGAAGATATGCTCGAACTTGTCGGTTCATCACGAGAAAAGGAAGATGTTTTAATTTCTTCCTTTCTCAATCTTTCAATTGAAGAAACACGTAAACGCAAAGATGCATTCTTTGTGCAACATCCAGTTGACTACAGTAAAATTAAAAAGCCAGGAGTTGATGAAATCCTAGCTTACCTTAGTGAACATCAAATAGTAATTGGACTTGCATCATCATCGCCAATGGACAATATACTTGAGGTATTGGATGCATGTAAGATTCGTTCATACTTTACATATATACTAAGTGGAGAAGATTTTACACAAACCAAACCACATCCAGAAATCTACGAAACAATGATTCAAAAAATGAATGCAAATCGAGAGGATATCGTTGTTGTTGAAGATTCTGTATATGGTATTCAAGCAGCGAAGCAAGCAGGACTTTTTGTATTAGCTCTTGAAGATCAAGTGATTAAGCATGATAATAGAAAAGCAGATCACGTGATTCAGGATTTATTAGAAATTAAAGAATATGTTGAGGAATTATCAGTATGATTGGAATATTAATTATTGGACATGGTCACCTACCAAGTGGATTTAAAAGTGCACTTGAAGTGATTATGGGAAATCAACCACATGTATATACGGTCGATTTTCCTAGCACAGACACTGCAACGGAATTACAGAAAAACTTAGATGACGCATATGCATACATGAAAGACTATGAGCATGTAATCGTTTTTGCGGATTTATTAAGTGGTTCTCCATTTAATACTGCTATTATGAAAGCGATGCAAGAAGAAAAGTATCATGTATTTTATGGATGCAATCTAGGAATGTTATTAGATACTGCAGTAAAAGTGAGTATGGAAGAAGACATTGATACGATTTTGGCACAAGTATCTACAATCGGTAAGGAACAAGTTGGCATGTTTACTGTATCAGCAGGTGAAGATGATCCATTTGATGATTGATGGATAAAGGTAAAATTTATATCTTTTTGACTGCTATTTTTTGGAGTACTTCAGGATTATTTGTAAGGTTCTTAGATCTTCCAGGTATTGTTATATCGGGTAGTACAAGTATTATCGCATTACTTTTCACCTTACTGATCCACCGAAAAGCCCCAATAAAATGCAGTCTTTTTATTATCCTATGTGCCATTTGCCAAGTGCTCATGCAGGTAACTTTTGTATATGCCAATCAAAATACAAGTATCTCTAATGCAATTGTCTTACAGTATAGTTCTATGATTTTTGTGTTAATTTATCAAAGTATCGACCGTCGTAAAATGCCAAAGCCATATCAAATCGGTGTAATTTTACTTGCGTTTTTAGGAATTGGAATATTCTTTGTTGATAGTTTAGAAGCAGGAGGTATTGTAGGAAATGCATTAGCAATTATATCTGGTGCTTTCTTTGGGCTCCAATTCTATCTCAATACAAAGAAACAAGCACATCCATACAGTGCATTGATTTTTGCATTTATGATAAATATCATTCTTGGAGTATGTGCATATCAAGGCGAATTAGTTGTTCTTGCTTTACCTAAACTTCCATTAATTTTAGTTGTTGGAATTATCCAAAATGGATTATCTGGCTTCTTTTTTACCAAAGGTATTCAAACCACAAATGCATTTACTGCAAACGTAATTTGTATGTCAGAAATACTATTTACATCTTTATGGGGAATATTATTTTTACATGAGTCATTTACATTTACGGCAGCAATTGGCGCATGTTTGATGATTTGTGCGTTACTTGTAAATGTCTGTATGGAAAAAGTGAATATGAAAGAATGACGATTGTTTGCATGTCTAAGAACTGCTATACTTGAAAGAGAAAAAAGAGGGTTATCATGAAATTAGAATTAGTCATATTTGATGTTGATGGGTTATTGCTAGATACGGAAAGTGTATGGCAAAAAGCGTGGCAACAAGTTGGAAAAAAGCATAATATTGAACACTTAGGTGATGAAGTATTTTATAAATGTGTTGGACATACAGGCAATGTTGTAGAAGCAATTATGCTAGAAGAATTAAATGATCAAGACGATCCACTTGCAATCTTAGATGATGTTCGTGATACGGGAATGAAATTACTTGAACAGGAATTAGAAGTAAAACCAGGAGCAAAAGAACTTATTGCGTACCTTAAAACTCATGGTGTGAAAGTTGCAGTAGGAACATCAACCAAGCGTGAATTGAATGATGAACGCTTAAAACGAGTACAGCTCTTTGATGAATTTTGCTACATCCTATGTGGTAATGAAGTCAGTAAACGCAAACCAGATCCAGAGATGTATAATACAATCGTGGATTGTTTAGGCGTAGAAAAGAACCACGCACTTATTTTAGAAGACTCATACTTAGGAGTAGAAGCAGCATATCGTGCAGGTATTCCATGTATTATGGTTCCTGATTTACTACCAGCTACGGATATACAAAAGAAACAAGCAATTTATATTGCAAATTCATTATTTGATGTAAAAGCATATATAGAGAACAACTAAAGGGTATAAAAAAAGGATTCGATGAATCCTTTTTTGCTATTCTAGTTCAAATGCACCAGTGTACAGTTGATAGTATGTTCCTTTTTCTTTTAATAGTTCTTCATGGCTACCACGTTCGATGATGCGTCCGTGTTCCATAACCATAATGACATCAGCATTTTTGATTGTTGAAAGGCGGTGTGCAATAACAAATACGGTACGACCTAACATTAAGGCGTCCATACCACGTTGTACAGTTTCTTCTGTACGCGTATCAATTGAACTTGTTGCTTCATCTAAGATCATTACCGGAGGATCAGCAACTGCCGCACGTGCGATACTGATTAATTGGCGTTGTCCTTGACTTAAGTTGGCACCATCACCAGTTAACATCGTATTATATCCATCTGGTAAACGACTAATAAAGTCATCAGCTCCAGCTAATCTAGCAGCAATCATACATTCTTCATCAGTGGCATCTAACTTACCATAACGGATATTTTCTAATACGGTATCAGTAAATAAGTTTGTATCTTGCAACACGATTCCAATAGAGCGACGAAGATCCGCTTTTTTTATCTTATTGATATTGATTCCATCATAACGGATTTTCCCTTTTTGGATATCATAGAAGCGGTTTAATAAGTTGGTGATTGTTGTTTTACCAGCTCCAGTGGAACCAACAAATGCTACTTTTTGTCCAGGTTCTGCGTATAGACTAATATCATGCAAAATCGTTTTTCCTGGTACATAGGCGAAGTCTACGTCAATAAGGCGAACATCACCTTCTACTTTTTTATAAGTAACACTTCCATCAGATTTATGTGGATGCTGCCAAGCCCAAATACCTGTACGTTCTTTACAAGGTACAAGTTTTCCGTCCACTTCTTTGGCATTAACAAGTGTGACATATCCTTCATCTTTTTCTTCTTCTTGATCAAGCAGTTCAAAGACACGACGAGCACCAGCAAGTCCCATAACAACTGCATTTACTTGTTGACTTACTTGATTGATATTTCCAGAGAATTGACGCGTCATATTTAAGAATGGAATTACGACACTAACACTTAATGCAAGTCCAGAAAATGAAATGTTTTGAACATCAGAAACGATGAAGATTCCACCAAATATAGCAACAACAACATATAATACGTTTCCAATATTCATAATGATTGGCGCTAAGGTATTGGCATATTTATTTGCTTGACGAGAATCAGAGAATAATTGTTCGTTGATTTCATCAAAAGCTTGCTTACTTTGTTTTTCATGCGTGAAGACTTTGATGACTTTTTGACCATTCATCATCTCTTCAACAAATCCTTCTTCTTTGGCTAAGGCATTTTGTTGGCGCAGGAAGAATTTAGCACTTCCTCCAGCAATCTTGCGCGTAACATATAACATCACTACAATTCCAACGGCCACAACTGCTGTCATCCAAAATGAGAAGTACAGCATAATGCCAAAAATGGTAATAACTGTCAATGAAGAAATAAGTAGTTGCGGAAAACTTTGCGAGATAATTTGACGTAAGGTATCCACATCATTTGTATAGTACGACATGATGTCACCATGTGGATTGCGGTCAAAATATGAAATTGGTAGTTTTTCCATTTTATCAAACATCTTAATTCTAAATTTACGTAGTGCTCCTTGTGAAACAACCGCCATCATTTGATTGAAGATGATACTTGAAATTAAGGCAAGTACATATAATGCGATCAAAATAGAGACTAGACTCATAATTTCACCACTGACACTTGACCAAGAACCATGTTCCCAGTTTTGTTCGATAATGGCAATTACATTTTGCATAAAGATTGAAGGTATACTACCAATGATGGCATTAAATACAATACATACAACCATGATTGGCATAGCTACTGGATAGAAGGAGAATACGGTTTTAATAAGTCGCCATGCGACACTTGAATGACTTTGGTTATGCATCGAGTACTTCTCCTTTCTTATTTTGTGAGTAATAGATTTCTTGGTAAAGTTCATTATTTGCAAGCAGTTGTTCATGGGTACCAGTTGCATGTACTTTTCCTTTATCCATTACGATAATTAAATCGCTATCCTCAACTGAAGCAATACGTTGAGCAATGATAATCTTTGTAGTATCTGGAATAAACTTTTCAAATCCTTGACGAATCAGTGCATCTGTTTTGGTATCAACAGCACTAGTTGAATCATCTAGAATTAAGATTTTTGGTTTTTTTAGTAATGCTCTTGCAATACATAGACGTTGCTTTTGTCCACCAGAAACGTTTGTTCCACCTTGTTCAATATATGTGTTATACCCTTCAGGGAAGCGTGAGATAAATTCATCTGCTTGTGCAAGTTTACAAGCTTCTTGCATTTCTTCATCTGTTGCATTTTCATTTCCCCAACGTAGGTTATCTTTGATGGTTCCAGAGAATAATACATTCTTTTGAAGCACCATCGATACTTGATCACGTAGTGCATCAAGGTTGTATTCCTTTACATCAATACCAGCAACTTTTACAGAACCACTTGTTACATCGTATAAACGAGCAATAAGTTGTACGAGTGTTGTTTTAGAACTACCTGTACCACCAACGATTCCCACCGTTTGTCCTGAATCGATATGTAAGTTTACATCACTTAACGCCATCTTTTTTGCATGAGATGAGTAAGCGAAGTTTACATCGACAAAATCAATGGAACCATCTTGTACATCCTTAATTCCATCAACGTTTTCATCGATTGTTGTTTTTTCATTTAATACTTCAACGATACGGTGACTTGATTCATCTGCCATAGTGATCATCACAAACACCATCGATAACATCATTAGTGAGTTTAAAATCATCATGGAATACGTTAATAACGCAGACATTTGTCCAACATCTAAATCCATTCCACGACTTGTGATTACTGTATACGATCCTACAGTTAATACGAAAATCATCATAAAATAAATACAGAATTGCATAATTGGTGAGTTCCAAGCTAAGATACGCTCTGCTTTTGTGAAGTCAGCAGTTACGCTTGTTGCTGCATTTTCAAATTTTGACATTTCGTAATCTTCACGAACAAATGCTTTTACCACACGAATCCCTTTTACGTTTTCTTGGATGGAAGAGTTTAAGTTGTCATACTTCTTAAATACACGTTTGAAAATTGGAATGGTTTTACGCATCACGAAGAATAAACCCAAACCAAGAACTGGTGCAGTAAATAAATATACAAATGCCATTTTTCCACCCATGATGTATGCCATCACAAAGGCAAAGACAATCATAATTGGACCACGTACTGCTGTACGGATGATCATCATGTATGCCATTTGAACGTTTGTTACATCGGTTGTTAATCGTGTGACTAATGATGATGTAGAGAAACGGTCAATATTGGCGAAACTAAAATTTTGAATGTTGTAATACATATCTTTACGTAAGTTTTTGGCAAATCCACATGAAGCACTAGCACACGCATATCCAGATAAGGTACCAAGTGTTAATGAAATTCCCGCAAGAATAACTAAGAAGATTCCTTGGTATACCAAATGTGAAATGCTCGTTCCTGCTTTAATATCATTTACCAAAGAGGCGATAAGGAATGGAATAAAACATTCGATAATAACTTCTAGAGATACATAAATTGGCGTTTTGATAGAATCCTTTTTATATTCTCTGATACTTTTCGCTAAGGTTTTTATCATATTACTTCCTTTCTTCTTGGAGTTTGATTCCAAGATTATTGATGATGTTTGTTAGCACATCATAGGCAATGTCGATATCTTTTTGTTGAACCCCTTCAAGTAGCGATTCATTCAAGCGATCTAGTTTTCCTTTGACAAGGTCTTCAGAATCCATCCCAAGTTGAGTTAAATGAATTTGATACTCACGCTTGTCTTTTGGATTTCTTACACGACGCAGATATCCTTTTGTCTCTAAAGAGGAAATACTGCGAGCAATTGCAGCCTTATCAATAGAGAGATACTTGGTCAGTTTTTCTTGTGAAAGACCATCATTTCCATAGAGATGTAGCAGTATACTAACCTCTGCATTCGGTAAGTTTTCTTCATGAAAAAGACCATTGATAATTGATTGTCGTTTACGATATACAATCGAGACTAAACGACCTATGTTTTTTTGCATATATTCCTCCTAATTAGTTGACGACTCAACTATTATATCGAATATCGTTGACTTGTCAATCATTTTTTAATATAAGTAATTATAAATATGTTAGTCTATAAATGAAAAGGTGCCACACAACAAAAGATTTGAAAGAGTATACGTATCCCGTAGGGTCTTATCTATTATAATTCTTATTGTATATGAAATGATGTATTAAAAATAATGATACAAATAGAAAAGTAAGTAAAAAGGTGTTTCTTTCATTTTGTTAATGAGAGAAACACCTTTTTGTGTTTAGCTTATTTTTGTAATGTGCTTATGATTTTAGGAATAAATGCTTGTTTACTAAATGGCATAGGTTCATTTGGAAAAATTGTAATCATTCGTATTGAATAAGTAACAATAAACACAATGATAAGTATCCAAGTAGTATATTTCGCACCATTGTTATAAAAGCTTCGATGCTTTATAAACAAAATCATCATCCATAAGGTATAAAACACAAAAATAATACATAATGGATGAAAATAAAGAGCATCTTCAATATTGAATTGCAGTAATTGAATCATGGCTCTAGTCATTCCACATCCTGGGCATGGTATTCCAATGACTGTTGAAATTGGACAGTAGTAACCAAGAATGAAAAATGCAATCATAAGACCTAAACCAATAAGCAGGATGTCTTTAATTTTGTGTTGCATCAATTAGGTTATTAATTGAAGATTGCATAATTGCTAAAGGAACAACATATGCAGTAAAGATTGCTAAGATGATATTTAATACAGTGTTATCTGAAGATCTAAATCCATAATCTTGTTCCAGATAGTAGATATCTTTACTTGTTTGATAAATCCAGTAATAACCGTAAATACCACAAGTAATGATGGTTAATAGAACAACCATTCCACCTGAACGGTATGATGAGTCCTTTCGTAAAAAGGCAACATCATTTGTGACTGAATTTATCCAAATAAATGAATAGATTCCACAAGTGAAAATACTTAGCAATACGCAAGTAACGATCGATTTTTTTCTTATCATAATATTCTCCTTATTTTGATCGATAAAAATTATATCATACAATAAATATAAGGTAAATAACGATACATTTATCAGTATATAAAAAGTATCCCTTTGTATTGACCAGGATACTTATTTATATTTATTTCTTATTTTGTCGAACTGCATTAATTTTGTATCCAAGAATGATACTTGATAGCACTGTTGTGATTGCATTTGAGATGATCATTGGTAAATCTCCAATAACTAAACCATAGACTAACCACATGGCTACCCCAACCACAAATAGGGTATACATTCCTAGTGAAATACTTGATGTATCTTTTGTTTTTACAACTTGAATCACCTGTGGAATAAATGAAATAGTTGTAAGTGTTGCAGCTATATATCCAACCATACGTTCTCCTTTGTCCGATAAAAAGTATTATAGAATATATCTTTTGAAAAGGAAAGGCATTTCTATCATTCATCACAGTTTACGTTATCTAACTTTGTGTGGTATAATCCCATTTGCGAATGGTTCGCAAAAACGGAGAGAGATATGAAACAAAAAATAGTAGCAATCCTTGTGCTTGGTTTATTGTTAAGTGGATGTACTACCTCAAAACCAACACAAAGCAATCATAAAGTTCAAGTAGTTGTCAGTTCTTTTATTGGTTATGATTTAGCAACCAATATAGGAAAAGACATAATAGATGTTAAAAATATTACCCCATGGGGAAGTGAACTTCATAATTTTGAACCAACTGCAAAAGACATGGTGCAAATAGATGAAGCAGATCTTTTTATTTTCTTAAGTGAAGAACTAGAGACATGGACAAGTTCAAGTGCACATAAAAAGCAAAGTCTTGATTTATCTGAAAGTTTCACCCTTGTGGAACATGACGATGAAAATGATCAAGGGGTTGGACATGTACATGTAGCAAAACATGATCATGAAGATCATGCAAGTTTACACTTTTGGGTTGACCCAACAACCTATATGCAATTAATTGATGCAGTGTGTGAGCGTTTAGTAGAAGTAGATAAAGAACACCAAAGTGCGTATGAAGCAAATGCAAAAGCTTATAAAGATGAAATCGCTTCATTGCATCAAGAGTTTTCAAATTACATATATAAACAAGAAGATCCAACCATTTTCTTTGCGGGTCATAATGCGATGGATGCATTTAGCAGTCGATATCACATCAATATCGTATCGCTAAGTGAGCAGTTTAAACCAGATGCAGATGTAACGGCAAAGCAACTAGAAACACTTAAAGAAGCAATTGTAGAATATCAAGCAAAAGATGTGTTTACAGAAGAACTTGTAGAACCACGTGTCGCTACGTTAATAAAAGAAACACTTCAGCAAGAACACTATGAAATCGAAATACTTGAATTGCATGGATATCATAATATTTCAAAAGAACAAGCACAGAAAGGAGTAACGTATGCAGACCTCTTCAAACAAAACATCGAAAACATCAAACAAGCACTGTCTAATTGATGTAGAACACTTAAGTGTCCATTTTGAAGGTTACAAGGCTTTAGATGACATTTCCTTCCAAGTCGATGAAGGAGACTTTGTGTACGTCATTGGACCCAATGGGAGTGGAAAATCCACATTACTAGCAACACTGACTGGTTTACTTGAACCAACAAGTGGGAAAGTACGTGTGGATACGAAAGGTGGCATTGGTTATTTACCACAAAAACTCTTTAATAAGCGAAACATTCCCATTACGGTAGAGGAAGTTATTTACTCAGGTTTTGATAAGCAGTATTTACATATAAAGGAAGTACAACGTAAACAAATTGAGAAATGGCTACATACGATGCAAATAGAACATACTTTAAAAATGCCAATTGATAAATTATCAGGTGGACAACAACAACGTGTATATTTAATTCGTGCACTTATCAATAAGCCAAGACTGGTTTTACTTGATGAACCAACCAGTGCATTAGATCCAGGATTTCGTGATCATTTTAATCAACTTTTAGAATCACTCCATCGTTTAGGAATCACGATTTTATACATTACACATGATTTACATGAGTATCAAGATGAGAATAAAAAAGTCTTATATGTTGATCAAAAAATTCACTACTATGGAAGTGTCAAAGAGTACAAATGCATTCATGAAGGAGGGCACACACATGTTTAGTATGTTTCAATATCCTTTTATGATATATGCCTTGATTTTAGGTATTGCATTAGCGATTAGTGCAGCTTGCTTGTCTCCATTTCTAGTGTTCAGTAATCAAGCGATGATTGCAGATGGAATGAGTCATATTGCATTTACTGGGGTTATCTTAGGATTTTTACTTAGTGAACAATCGTTATATTTTGCTTTACCTTTTGTTGTTGTGGCAAGTTTTGCGATTACCTATATATCTAGTAAACCAGGAATTAATAGTGATACTGCAATTGGTGTAGTTAGTGCCGTATCTTTAGCAATTGGATTAATTGTAGCAACCGTAGGTGATGGATTTAATCGCTCCATCGAATCATTACTTGTTGGTAGTATCTTAACGGTGAGTACAACAGAAATGATAAGTACAGTAATACTTGCATTGCTTGTTGTGATATTTGTTTGTGTGAATTATCGAAGTCTATTATCTATGACATTTGATGAAACGTATGCACGTTTTCGTAAAGTTAAAGTGACACTCTTACGCTATACCTTAACTGCTGCAACTGCAATATTTGTTGTGTTGGGTGTGCGAAGTGCAGGAACTTTATTAATATCTGCATTTGTGATCTTTCCAAGTATTAGTGCTGTCCAACTTTCAAAGAGTTTTAAACAAACCTTAATCTTTGGGATCATCTTTGCAGTCATTGGAATGTTTGTTGGAATTGTAGCTAGTTATCATTTAAACTTTCCAACGGGTTCTACGATTGTTCTTGCATATACTGCGATTTTATTTGTATGTTATGGATATAAGAGAATACGAGGTAACTAGATGCGACTAACGAAACATAGAAAGCAACTATTGGATTTATTTAAACAAGATCGTGAGAATTTATATAATGCAGAAATGTTGTATGAAAAACTGGATGGACAAATGAATCTAGCGACAATTTATCGTGCACTGGATTTATTTCAAAAAGAAGGAGTCATTGCCAAAAGTATAATTGAAGGAAGTGCCTATTATTACTATATGGAAAATATGCACTATCATTATATGATTTGTTTAAACTGTCATACCAAAATAAAAATAGATTGTTTAGTTCATCATGCAATAGATACGATTGCTAGTAAAAATGACTTTCAAGTCCAACAACATGACTTAACTGTGTATGGATATTGTAAAGACTGTAAATTATAAAAATATTGCTCGTTCGTAATGGCGAGCGATTTTTTATGTACACAAAAGCGATATGCAATTATAATAGTAATAGAAATAAAGGGGGACTACTTATGGCTAGAAAAGTAAGTGATGAAGTGTGCACACAAAATTATGAAGCAATGAAACAATTGTTTTGTGATGTAATTGAAGATGCTGACCGTTTTGAAGTGGTATATGGATGCGGTGTTGATGTAGGAATGATGAATTTCGTTATTGTAAGAAAAACGACATATACGTATGCAAGCTATGCTATTGGATTTGACGAGAATGAAAATGAAATCGTGATTTTACCAATTAGTCGTGAACTTGACGGATATGGGGATCCCATCTATGTTAAACGTGCAGATGTGAAAAAAGCAAAAATTTCTATGTTCTCAAAAGAAATACAAATTCATGGAAAGATGTTTCCAAAAAAATACATTACATTCACAGTTCAAGAATTATTAAATCAAGATCCTGACGAAGTGGTACTTTGCATTAAGCAAGAAGAACCATATAACAAGTTCATGGATTTCTTTAAGAATAAGTTCAAGTAAGCTTATTCTTTTTTTAAAACCACTTGGTAAAGAAATCAAACCACTTGCGTTAAAAGTCTAGATAGATATTTGATGCATACATATAATAGAGAAAAGAAACACATTGGTGTTTAGACAAAGGGGGGAATATGGAGAACATAAGAACATTTAAAAAGACAGTTTCACTGTTGTTTGCCGAGATGTGGAAACAAAAGAAAAGCTACTTTTTACTTTTATTTGCGAATTTTTGTTTTAGTGGGATTTATACATATGCACTATTTTTATTGCCAAAAGAAGTTTTGACAATGCTAATGCAAAAAGAAATTGATGCGCAAATGCTCATTGTGCTATTTGTCACTATTTTTATTAGTTCCTTAATGGGTGCAGTTATGCGGTATTTATATACACCAATAGGATATACCATTCGCTATCAATTGATGTTTGAGTTGATGAAGAAAAACATGTATATGCCATTGCATAAATTTGAAGATCCAGAACATTTAGATAAACAAGAACTTGTGATTTTACCACTGCAAAGCATTGAAGGAGTACAAGGATTCTATTTGCAACTTGCACATATATCTGGAGCGCTTGGTGTTATTGCAGTGTCGATTGGTGCAACATTTCAAATTCATCCAATCATACCGATTATCACAATTGCATGGTTTGTTTTATATGTGAAATTAAAACTTGATGCTGGTAACTTTGCTGATCATCAAGTAAAAACAAACCAAAGTATATGGAGAGAGTCATTTTATTTAAATGATATTAGTCGTGATGCAAGTTTTGCAAAAGAGTTACGTGTTTATCGTATGCAAGATTATATACATGAAAAGCGCGAACAAATTATTAAACGAATCCAAGCAACTTTGACGCCAATGGAGCGTAAGGAAAGTCATATCTTGCATCTTGATAATGTATATCAATTTATACGAGATGGAGTTATGTATGGAGTGCTCATTGTGGCATATTTTGCAAAAACCATATCACTACCATTATTTTCAAGTTATACCTCTTTAGTTATGCAAGTAAATAGTGCTTTTGAAGTAATCTTTGAAGGGTTTCGAACTCTTAGTTTTCGGTATCCAAGTATCATTCGTATGTTTGAATACTTACATGAAGAAGATGATCAAAAACAAGCACAACCATTACCAGAAGCAAGTACATGGGAGATTGTATTTGAACATGTAGATTTTCATTATCCTGGAAACACCCATATGGTATTTAAGGATTTAAACTTTACTTTACGTCAAGGTAAGAAACTTGCAATTATCGGTTTAAATGGAGTTGGTAAGACAACCATGATGAAACTATTGATGGGTTTATATCCACCAACAAGCGGAACGATTTATTTCAATGGTGTAGATATCCAAAATATTGATAAGGAAAGTTACTTCACATTGTTTGCTCCTGTATTTCAAGAGTTGAATATCTTTCCATATTCATTAAAAGAAAATCTGACTTTCCAAAATGATTGTTCAGATGAAGAACTCGTTGAAATTACAAAACAAGTAGGTATCTATGAAGATATCAAAACGTATGGTTGGGATAAACAATTGACACGTTTTGTAGATAGTGAAGGACTTTTATTGTCAGGTGGGCAAAGTCAAAAACTACTCATGGCACGTGCACTTGCATACCATCGTGATATTTTGATTTTAGATGAACCAACCAGTGCACTTGATCCAATAGCGGAATATGAGTTCTACCACAAAATCAATAATGAATATAATGATAAAACGATTTTATTTATTTCGCATCGATTAGCAAGTACGAGTTTCTGTGATGAGATCTTACTTGTCGATGCCCAAAACATTTCAGAGTTTGGTACACATGAAGAGCTTATGCAAAGAAAAGGAATGTACTATGATTTATTTCAAGTACAAGCTAAATACTATAAAGAGGAGGAACTGGCATGATTTACAATATAAAAATAATCGCTTTCTTCCTTACCCATGTAATGAAATTAAAACCAAACTATATGCTTAAGCATGGAGTTGCTGCTTTATTACAAACGGCAATTACATTATTACTTGTCTTTTTACCATCCGTTGCAATTTCTGCACTAAGTAACGAAACAAGTGAAGCTGCATTACTTCAAGTTGTAATATTCCTAGCTGTGTTATTTGTATTACGTTTATTATACATTCAGTTAATGAAGACTTTACGGGTAGAGAAAGAAGTTGTTCAAGGTATGCTTTATGATAAAATTTCAAATGATTTACTGGAAACACCATATGCACAAATGGAAAATCCTGATTTTCTTGAACAAATTCATTTAGGTATTTCTCCAATTGAGCAGTTAAATGTTGTTGGTGCACTTGCTCTATCCATTCCAAAATTACTGCAAAGTATATTAGTCATATTCAGTGTTTCGTTTATTGTGTTTGAATATGATTGGTTACTAATTCTTGTGATTTTAGCGGTTTTGCTTGTAAATTACATGGTGAATAAACTCATTGTAAAAATGGAAATGAAAGACACGAAAGACAGTTTGAAACAAAACAAAGAATACTGGTATTACTTATCAAATTATCGAAATCCACAACTAGCCAAAGATATTCGTGTATATCAAATGCAACCGTTCTTATTAAAGAAATTACAAGAAGTGTTTGATGTGTTCTTACAAAGTGGATATCGTTTATATGGTGCTCGCAACATTCGTGAATTAGTCGCAAAGGTTATGAATGTGGGATTGATGATATTTATGTATGTATTTCTACTATATCGTTCGATGCAACAAGATTTAGCACCAGAGCAATTGATTTTAATCGTAAATGCATCATTATCATTATACGCTTCACTAAATGTATTACAAACTGAGTATTTACAAACATATGCACAAGTTGTATATCTTGAAGAATATAAAAAGTTGTATGATCAAATTGCTGCATATACACCAAAAGGTGATGAAGTGTTTGATGAACCAATTACTTCAATTGTCTTTGATGATGTACACTTCTCCTATCCAGGAAGTGATGTAGAAGTCTTAAAAGGATTAAGTTTTTCCATTGAAGATAAACAAACTATCTCTCTAGTTGGGCGAAATGGATCAGGAAAAAGTACCATTATTAAATTACTCTCACGCTTGTTTGAACCAACAAGTGGAAGAATATTAGTAAATGGAAAAGATATTCAAAGTCTAGATTATGATTGTTACTTAAAGCAACTAGCAATTATATTTCAAGATTTTCGGATGTTTCATTATTCAATTAAAGAAAATGTTACATTTAGCGAGGTAGATGAAGAACGTTTACAGTTTGCTTTACACGAAGCAGATTTTGAAAAAGAGTTAGTGAAGTTTAGTCGTGGAGTAGATACTGCATGTGCTAAAGATATGGATGCCGATGGAGTAAATCTATCCAAAGGACAGGAACAAAAACTAGCCATTGCGCGTAGTATTTATAAGCAGGGTTCGTTGATGATTTTAGATGAACCTACCGCATCACTGGATCCACTAGCCGAACAAGAAGTATTCAATCATTTCAAAAACATTACTGATACAAAATTATCGATAATGATTAGTCATCGATTATCAAGTTGTCGTAGTAGTGATCGAATTATTCTTATCGAAGATGGAATTGTAAAAGAAGATGGAAGTCATGACACCTTGATGAATCAAAACGGTGTGTATGCTACTATGTATACGTTACAAGGAAGTAAGTATCAAGAATCATAAAAAAAAGGACGCGAGTCCTTTTTACTTTGCAGTTAGTGCAGCCATAGTTATGTAGTTGTATGGTTGGTTGAAGTGTGGTAAGAAAAATAAATCCAATAGTTTTAATTGATCGATAGTCAATTTTTCTTGGATTGCTAATGAGAACATGTGAATTCCCATAGAAATATCATACATACTTGCCATTTGTGCACCAAGAATTCTGCGTGTTTCTTTATCGTAAACAATACGAATATTTACTGGTTGATTATCTTCAGTCACAAATGCAGGTTTTTGTAGGTCTTCATAGTCAGTAGCTAGTGCATCAAAACCATAGTCTTTTGCTTTTTGTAAACTAAGTCCAGTAGAAACCATTGATAGTCCATAAATATGAATTCCATTACTTCCTTGTACGCCTAGACTTTCTAAATGCGTACCACAAACATTGTGTGCAGCTACAATTCCACTTCGTACAGCATTCGTTGCTAGAGCAATGTAGTTTGTATCTTGAATGGCATTATCATATACGGTTGCACAATCACCAATCGCATAGACACTATCATCACTCGTCTTCTGTGTTTTATCCACAAGGAATGCACCATTTTTGAATAATTTTAAGTGGTTATCACCAAGCAGGTTATTTGGTTTAAAACCAACTGCAAGAATAACCATTTGGGCTTTATATTCGCCTTTATCGGTTTGAATACTTTCTACTTTATCTGTTCCTTTAATTGCTTGGACACATTCTCCATAATGTAACTCGATTCCATGTTCACTTAGATTTTCATCCATAAGTTTTGTGAACTCTGGATCATAGTAACTTGATAGTGAACTGCTAGCAACATCAATCAAACGCACTTTACGTCCATTACGTTGGAAAGCTTCGGCAAGTTCTACTCCAATATATCCAGCTCCTACAACAGCAATATCTTGTATATCTGGATGAAGCTCTAATTTATCAATTACTTCTTGTGCATTTTGGTATAATTTCACAAATTGTACATTTTGTAAGTCTGCACCAGGAATTTTAGGTGCAATAGGTAATGAACCAGTAGCTAAAATCAATTTGTCATAGCTTGATTCCATTTGTTTTCCATCAAAAGTTGTTGCGTGTACGATTTTATTTTCGTAATCGATGTGATCGATTTTTGTGTTCATGTACACTTTTGCCCCTTTTGCTTCTAATTGTTCTTTGTCCGAATAAAATAATCCCTCAGGACCAGCAATTTGTTTACCAATCCATAACGCCATTCCACAACCCAAAAATGAGATGTTTGAATTTGCATCAAATACCGTAACATCAATATTTTTGTAGTTGTCTAACATCGTGTTGATGCTTGCAGTGCCGGCGTGATTTGCACCCACAACAATTATTTTTTCCATATACATTATCTCCTTTTATAGAACTATCATACCTTGAATGAAACGGTGCTTCCATTCATTTGCTTACAAAGATAAAACACATAGATTAAAGGATAAAATTATTTCTAAAATATAACTTTACTTTTGGTTTTCTTGGGTGTAATATATGGGTGATTAGTACCTAATCAAGGAGAAAAAATGATGAGTTTTACTGCTTTCGTGTGTAAAGGGATAGTAACTCTCACGTGTTTATTCTCACCAGTTTCGCAAGCTACGCTACATTATCATGCAAATGATTTTGCAACCAAACGTGAAGTTAGCACATCACGTACACGTGCCCAAAAAGTAGCGAAAGAAAACCGTGAAGCCATGATTATCTGGGTAGCCGGTATTGGAACAATTTCCATCGGTTGCGCAGTTGCCCTGAAAAATTATCATGGTAAGAAGAAGTAGATCTAGATGGTCTGCTTTTTTTTTCTTCATGGAAAACACACAAAAATTACCAATTATTCCAAATAATTGCATATTTGTCCAAAAGAAGTACTTTTGCGTTACATTTATATGAATTGTGATATTCTATAAATATCAATAAGGTATGGAAGGGATACCTCACTTCATTCAAGATAGGAAAAAGTATAAAAAAGAACGACTCATGTGGGAGAACCGTTCTTTTTTATTTGTTTATGATAATGCTTTTTCTGTATTTGAAAAATGTGTTTTTGCGACTAGTTGTAAAGTTTCTTTTCCATGGATTTCTACGAATTCACGAATGGCTTTATCAACATGTGCTCCAGCACCTTTTGGAAAAGTGAAGTTGTAATGTTCGCTCATTTTATCCATTGTATCTAGAAAGTAGTAGCGTGCGATAATGGATGCACATGCCACACTTAAATATTTATCTTCTGCTTTTGTTTCAAAGTGGATATCACGAATAATTGAATGTTCCCCTTGAAGATAGCGGAAATAGCTTTTTGGTGGCGTAAATTGATCCACGTAGATTTGGGCAAGTGTTACACCTTTATTTGCTAGATTGATAAATGCTTGGTTGTGCATCTTTGCCTTGATGGCATTCATATTGAAATGCTCGTGTACACGATTGTATTTTTCATTGGTTAATATGAGAAATGAGTGGGGAATAAACGTAATTAATTCCTTTGCGACTTTGATGATTTGCTCATCTTTCATTTTCTTTGAATCTTGAACCCCAAGCGCATGAAGTTTTTTTACATCTTCTTGACGCACGTGGCTTGCACATACGACAACTGGTCCAAAGTAATCTCCAGTACCAACTTCATCACTTCCGCTTTGGGGAAATACTTGTTGGTTTGTTGGCTTTACGATATCACTTTCATCTTCACCTGCATAAAAAGAAGCACCAGTTCCTTGGAAGACAACTTTTCCTGATTCATATGCTGTAATTGTACAATCACTCATCTTGATTTGAAAGATGGCATATAGTGGAGTTTTACGAATGTCTCCTTGTTTTGATAGCGCTTGATAGAGTGTATCGATTTGTTTTTTTGTATATGTTTTTGTTATTGTCATAATCACCTTTTTGAGTATTATAACACAACTTTGGAAAGTTGCATTCCCTATGGTTGCATTGTATGATAGTCCTAGTAACAGAAAGTAGGTTTTTATGGAATTTCCCATTACATATAGTATGTTTATTCCCGTAGTTTTAGCAGCACTTCTCATTTTTTATGCCATTAGAGGATATAAAAATGGATTATTATTAGAGCTTGTGATGTTTGCATCATTATTGGTTAGTTTGGTTGCTAGTTACTTAGTATCCATTGCGATAAGTGAAAGTGGTTTTGTATTTCAAGCAAGCATTAACGTCGGTGAAGTACATGTAAATCAAGCATTAGATAAAAGTGCTACGCAACTTATTGCGTTTTTCATCTTTTTTATAGTGATTAATTTAGCTTTTTATATATTACGTAAACTATCGAAGAAATTTAACGATATTACTGTTGTAGGAACGATCAATCAAATTCTTGGAAGTATACTTGCTGTATTAAAAGGAAGTATTTATATCATCCTTGTTGTCTTGTTACTTGCAAGTCCACTTTTTAGTAATGGTAGAGAAGTATTAAAACAGGCACACTTAGAACCAGTAAAAGAATGTATGCAAGAAAATATACCTGTCATTAAAAATGTACTTAATGTATTTGACAAGGTTGATACAATAAATGAATAGAAGGAAAATATTATGAAGGATTATAAAGGATTGGATTTTGAGGAGGTAAAAGAACTGATTGCAAAGTATGCATCATTTTCATTATCGAAACAGTATATCCAAAATAAACAACCAAACTTTTCATATCTACAAGCAAGTCGTGAACTTGTCCGTGGAAAAGAAAGTTTAAAATTATACGAACGATACCAAGCACCTGTATTTGCAGGAGTTAAAGATTTGTACGATGTTTTCAAAAGCGTTGGAAAAGGAAAACTATTAAGTGGTGCAGATCTTTTTGATGTTGCAATGTTTTTTGCATCATATAAAAACATGCAAGCATATAAACGAAATATCGAAATAGATGTTCCACTAGTTATGGACTATTTTGATGCATTGAGTGACTTTACAAAACTAGGTGAGGAAATTGAAAGAAAAATTGATCCATCAGGTGATGTAAAAGATCATGCCAGTGAAGAACTTTCACGCATCCGTAAAGGATTGAAACAAACGGAAAGTGATATTGCTAAAAAAACAGGAGAACTATTACAACGTTATAGTGGATCATTAATGGATCAAATTACAGCAACGCGTAATAATCGAACAACTTTGCTTGTTAAAGCTGGTGATAAAAATAAAATCAAAGGATTTGTGCATGATGAAAGTGCATCAGGACAAGCAGTGTACATTGAACCAGAAGAACTACTAATTCTAAACAACAAACTACAGTCTTTACGTGCCAATGAAAAAAATGAAATGGAACGTATTATGCGTGAGTTGTGTAAAATGGTTGAACCATATAGTGATGAAATGCAAGCAAATTTAGAGACACTAACTTTATTAGATGTCTTATTTGCTCAAGCACATTATGCATTTTCAACAAATGGATGTTATGCAGATTTACAAAAAGATGGAACAACCTTATTTATGCGTGATGCACGTCACCCATTAATTGATGAAAAGAAAGTTGTTGCCAATACGTACCGTATTGAAAAACCGCATTCAATATTACTAATCAGTGGTTCAAATACGGGAGGAAAAACCGTAACATTAAAAACTATTGGATTATTCACCATTATGTCGATGAGTGGATTACCTGTGCTTTGTGATGAAGCCATTATTCCACTATTTGATAATGTATTTGTTGATGTTGGAGATTTTCAATCAATTTTGGAATCTCTATCCACTTTTTCAGCACATCTATCAAGACTTGCTAGCATCTTTGATGCAGCAACAAGCCATTCATTAGTTTTACTTGATGAGTTAGGGAGCGGGACAGATCCAAATGAAGGAGAATGTCTTGCAATTGCAATCTTAGAGTATTTAAAAGAACATAAAGTTATGTCAATTGCTACAACACACTATTCAGGGGTGAAGAAGTATGCGAAAACACAACCTGAAATTTTACTTTCAAGTGTTGGCTTTAATTTAGATACGATGGAACCTACGTATAAGTATATGGAAGGATTCAGTGGGAATTCCAATGCACTAGAAATTGCGAAACGTTATCATATCAAACCTGAGATTTTACAAACTGCGCAAACACTACGCGAACAAAGTTTTAGTAATCAAGAAATCTTACTTGAGCAATTAGAGAAAGATAAACTAGAATTGTTAGAAGCACAAAGTAAATTCAAAAATGATGAAGCACGTTTGCTACTGATGCATGAAGAATTAGATAAAGCAAAACACAAACAGTTGGAAGAAAAAGAAACACTCTTACGTAAAGCGCGTTTAGAAGCAAATGAAATTCTTGAAGATGCACGCATACAAGCAAAAGAAGTTATGCAAGAATTACGTTCCTTAAAAGATGTGAAAGAACATGAAATGATTGCAGTTGCTTCCAAACTGAAAAGTGAAACTGTAGAAGATGTACAAGATGACAAAGTATATGAAGTCAAATTACATGACTATGTGAAAGTCAAAGGCTTACAATATGAAGGAGAAATCATCTCCTTAAAAGGAAATAAAGCAACCATCCTCACAAATGGAATGCGTATGAATGTAAAGACAAAAGATTTAGTACCTGCGTTCAAACCAAAAGTGAAGGCAAAAGCATCAGTTAAAACAACAATGCAAAGTAATTCGCGGATGGCAATGGAATGTAACGTCATTGGAATGCGTGTTGCAGAAGCATTACCGATTGTTGAGAAATATATTGATAATGCTGTTGTGCAAAAGATGTATTCGGTACGTATTGTACATGGTGCAGGAACTGGAGCCTTACGTAAAGCCATTCACGAGTATTTAAAGAAAAGTAAATATGTGGATAGCTATCGTTTAGGTGGCGAAGGAGAAGGTGGCTTAGGAGCCACTGTTGTGACATTAAAAGGAAAAAAATAAATGGCAAATATGGACAAGATTCAAGACAAGTTGGATTTGCTGCCAGCAAAACCAGGTTGTTATATGATGAAAGATAAACATGGAACAATCATTTATGTAGGGAAGGCAAAGAAGTTAAACAATCGTGTGCGTTCCTACTTTCGTGGTGTCCATGATACAAAAACAACACGTCTTGTCCAAAATATTGATGACTTTGAAACCATCGTTACCGATAGTGAGAAGGAAAGTTTAATTCTTGAGATTAATTTAATTAAGAAATATACACCAAAATACAATATTATGTTTATGGATGATAAGAGTTATCCCTACATCATGCTAACAAAGGATAAAGCACCCGTATTATCTGTTATTCGAAATCCAAAACGAAAAGATGTGTATTACTTTGGACCTTTTCCAGATGCTGGTGCAGCACATAAAACAAAAGATTTATTGAATAAGATTTATCCTTTACGAAAATGTAAACATATGCCAAATCGTGCATGTTTGTATTATCATTTAGGACAATGTCTAGCACCTTGTATTCATGATATTGATCCAGAAATCTATCAAAAAATGGCGACAGAAATTCGTAAGTTTCTAAATGGTGATACCAAAGCGGTGGTCGATCAATTAAAAAACCGCATGATGGAAGCTAGTGAAAAGATGGATTATGAGCGGGCACAAGAATATCATGAACTTATTTTGTCCATTGATCATGTGGCCAGTAACCAACACGTTGAGTTTGCTGATAAAAAGGATCAAGATGCCTTTAACTACTATTATGATAAAGGGTATTTATGTATCCAAGGGTTCTTCATTCGAGGTGGGAAAATCTTGGATCGTGCATTAAGTGTAACGCCAATTTATGAAGAAGTAGAAGATGCCTTTGTATCCTTCTTAATGCAGTACTATCAAAAAAATCCATATCCACAAATTCTTTATTTACCAAAGGATATCCAAACGGATTTAAGCGAAGTATTCCCATGTAAGATCATTAAACCACAACGTGGAGAAAAACTGCGTTTGATGGAAATGGTAAAAGAGAATGCGAAAAAATCACATATCGATAAATTTGAGTTAGTAAAACGTAAAGATGAAAATCGTAATGAGGCATTAGAAGAGTTATCAAACTTACTTGGTAAAAAGATTTCAACGATTGAAATTTATGATAACTCGCATATATCAGGTGCATTTAATGTGTCTGGAATGGTTGTTTTTAAAGATGGAAAACCATCAAAGAAAGACTATCGAACATACAAGCTTGATACATATGTATCGGATACAGATTCGATGAAAGAAGTGATTTATCGTCGATATTTCCGCTTACTGAAAGAACAAGGAAAAACCAATGATTTACTTATTGTTGATGGTGGTCTTGGACAAATCCACGCAGCTAAAGAAATACTAGATGCACTAGATATTGATATTACACTATGTGGACTTGTAAAAGATGATAAGCATAGAACGGCTAGTTTAATGGATAGTGAAGGAAATATCCTTCCAGTAAAAAAAGATCAACCTCTATTTTTCTTGTTGACACAAATGCAAGATGAAGTTCACCGCTTTGCGATTACCTTCCATAAAAAATTACGTAGTAAAGCACAAACAAAATCCATCTTGGATGAGATTCCAGGACTTGGTAGTGTGCGTCGTAAAAAACTGTGGAATCACTATAAGAGTATGAAAAAAATGAAAGCAGCAAGTGTGGAAGAACTAACAGAACTTGTCCCAAAACAAGTTGCTGAAAATGTCTATCGCATCATTCATGAAGAGAAAAAAGATTTCTAGTATATATGCAAGCATATGACTTGTTTAAGTGCACTTCTTTGATTACACTAATAGCGTATCAAAGGAGTGTTTAATTTATGATAAAGAGTGCAACAATTACAGTGCGCCCAGGAAATTCAAATGATTGTTTATTTGTTGCTGATGCTTTAGTTAAAGCATATCAAAAGCAATTACCAAAAATAGATGAAAAGAAATTAGAGAAAGCAATTATGTGTGCTTTACAACCACAGCATGTATGTATCGCAGAAAACGATGGAAGAGTTGTTGGTGTATTAGCAAGTACACAAGGGAATAAGAGAGCTTTGCAATTAGATCGTAATGAAGTCATAAAATGGTTTGGAATTCTTCGAGGTCCAGTAATCTACAAACGTCTGATTCGTATTTTTGAAAAACCATTATGTAATAAAGATACGATTTGCTTGATTGATTTCGTATATGGTGAAAGTGATAAAGTATGTCATGAACTCATTGAGTATGTGCTTAAACAAGCGTATGGAGAAGCCTATTTAGCAGTGATTCCTGACACGGATGCAAGAATTATTCGAATTTTAAAGCATAGTAAATTCTATGAAGTAAGCCGCGAAGAAAAGTACATGAAATCACAAAAACGAATGAATCAATACATCTATTTACGTAGAGATATAAAGTAAGAGCCAGGTGCTCTTTTTTATTCTCAAGGAAAGTACTCTTCCTTGCAAGATATTGTAGATTTAATTGATAGTGACGAAAAAGCCTGAGAATATGAATAGGAGGATATACTATAGTCTTTTCTATTTTTTCATCGTATAATTAAATTAATTTGAACTTAGTGAGGTAAGAAAATGATAACAGGATACTATTGCACCAATATTTTTTCTAAGCAAGCAAAAGAGCTTATTGAGTTTTATAGATATATATTAGAAATCCCCTTTATTAAGACTGATGTGGACGATTCAAATGGAGTTTATCTTGGTTTTATAGAGAAAGCACCCACTCTTTGCATCTGGGATTGCGAAGTGTTCGACACACAACCAACAGGTTATCAATCTTTCGTTTTTCAAACAGAAAATCTTGATTCAACAATGAAACATTTGAAGAAAAATGGGGTTTCAATGTCTGAGGCTATTAGATATGATTGGGGAACTTACGAAGTTCGCTTAAACGATATCGATGGAAACGAGATAGTGATAGTTGAGATAGCTTAATAATTGCCAAATTCTAGTTTGTAGAACTGGTGAAAATTAAAAATTCTTCTGCATCGTGCGGAGGATTTTTTTATTATCTCTTGTTTTCTCGTGTATATTTCAAAGAAATATACTAAAATGTAGATATAAAGTAGAGGGAATAAAATGAGAAAAGTAAAAATTTTAGTACTTGTCCTTTTGTGTGGAATTGGACTTGTTGCATGTGATTCAGATGCAGATGTAGTAACAGAGAACATCAAAAAAGATGCTGAACAATTTAAGATTCTTAGACGAATCGTATTTATTAATAACATTACTGGTGAGTATTTGTTTCAAGCGGAAGGTAACTGTTCAGTAGAAACCAACAATGAAGCACAACGCTTGGAAGTTACATGTAAACTTGGAAAAGATCAATACAAAGTACATTACTTTGGGCTTTCAGACAACACAAGTTATACCGTGGAACAATTAGACTGGGTAGATAGCAATAAGTATCGTTATGAAATTGTCTTTAAACCAGAAAGTATTGTGCCATTAATCGAAAACGACTAAAAGGAGAACTATGGACTGGTTTACAGAAATTGAAGCAAGATATAAAAGAAAGAATACAATCTTGATTGGACAAGATAGTGAATTGTTGCATCCATTAGATCAAGCGTGTAAACAAGCAGAGCGTCAAGTGGTTGTTTTATGGGGTCTAGATTATGCAAATCGACTGGCTCAAGAATTGCAACCTAGATATCCAGATGCATCAATTATTACAGACGTGGTTGATAAAGCGACATGTTGGGCACAAGGGAAGTGCAAAATGCCAGAAGCAAAACGGATGATTCTTGATTTCCACGCATTTGCCAAAACAATAGATGATAAAAAAGATATTGCACTATGTCATGCGATTGGGCAAGCATGTAGTGTCGTTCATACACCAACGCATGCTTTAGGGTTACCAATATATCAAATTACAGCGATGGTTCATCAATATGGAATCGAGAACTGTAAACCATATATCCAAAAGCAAGTAGATGCATATGTAGAAACACTGCAATATTGGGTGATACACAAAGATGATACACCACGCACTTGGGCAAAGTTTCTACAAGAATAAAACTGTATGATTGACTTAATACAGTTTGTATGCTATTAATAATAGTAGAGGTGTTATATGGGAGATAAAAGAAGAGGATTATGTGCACTTGTTTGCGCTATATTGTTGGTAGGTTGTGCATCAAAAAGTATCAAAGCAGAGAAAATTGAAAATATGGAATTAAGTCATATACAAGATTTACATAAAACTATTGAAGTTGATCAAAGCTGTTATGAAGAAATATCAACAATTATCAATGATTTAGAGTTTGTGGATACTGAGCAAACGCCAGGAGATGCACATGGAATCTATATATCGATGAAAAATGTAATTCATACGTACTATGTTTGTGAGGATGGAACGGTGTATTATCGAAACAACCAAAATGCAAAACATGGGTATCAAGAAGCAAAAGATAAAAAGCTTGCAAGTAAGTTGAGTGAGTTTATTGATAAGCAATTTGAACAAACAAATAAATAACAAAACCACAAGGTATATAGAATGAAGATTCTGTATATCTTTTTTAGTCAGAATAAAAAAAATATATTTTATGTATTTGGAAATTGTGCCAGAGACACTTATTTGTTATAATAGGTACGATTTGGAGAGTGATAACTATGGGACGTGCCTTTGAAGTACGAAAAGCCAGCATGGCCAAAACGGCTGCTGCAAAAACAAAAGTTTATTCAAAATTTGGAAAAGAGATCTATGTAGCTGCAAAGAATGGTGAACCAGATCCTGAAATGAATTCCAACTTAAAGAAAGTTGTAGAAAGAGCAAAAGCGAATCAAGTACCTGCGGATGTAATTAAACGTGCGATTGATAAAGCTAAAGGTGGAAGTGACGAAAACTATCAAAGTTCAGTATATGAAGGATTTGGTAGTGGTGGTCTTGCGACAATCGTTATTGAATGTTTAACGGATAATGCAAACCGTACCATTGCAGATTTACGTGGAGCTTTCAACAAAGCAAAAGCGAAAATTGGAGTGAGTGGTTCTGTATCATTTAACTATGAAAGTGTAGGACAACTTGTCTTTGCATATGAAGATGAAGATACAATGCTAGAAACTTTATTGACAGCTGATGTTGATGTTAAAGAAATTGAAATAGAAGATGGACACATGGCAGTAACTGTCGCACCACAAGATTTATACAAAGCGAAGGATGAAATCGAAGCATTGATTCCTGGCGTAACATTTGATGTACTCGAACAAACAATGGTGCCAAATGAATACGTAACGCTTGAAGGTGATGACAAAATGCTATTTGAACGTTTATTAACATTACTTGATGATGTTGATGATGTACAAAACGTTTACCACAACGTAGAAGGTCTATAATTTACGACAAACACTTCATATTATTGAGGTGTTTTTCTTTACTTGTATGCTACAATGAAAAAGAGGATTAAAGTGATGGAAAAACTACGACTTGTAAATAAAGATGTTATACCAACAAGCCAAGAAATTCATACGTTTATTGGTAATGAAGCGTTTATGCGGCTACAACATTTTGAACAAGCCTTGGCTAAGAGATATGCTTTGCAAAAAGAATTGAAGTTTCCATTTGGTAGTTCCTATGGATGGGCGTATCGATATGCACATAAAAAGACACTATTGCTGTATATCTTTTTTGAAGCAAATGGATTTTGTTGTACAGTATCACTCAATGATAAAGCTGCACCAAAAATGGAAACATTGCTTCCAAACTTGCAGCCAAAGACGCAAGAACTATGGCAAAATAGATATCCATGTGGAGAACAGGGTGGTTGGATACATGATTCCATTACTAGTGATGAAGATATAGAAGATATCTTGCAACTTGTAGCAACAAAAGTAAAACCGAAAAACGTATAAGGAAAGAAAAAACATTCTTTCTTTTTTTATGGAGGTTTGCTACACTATTTTTATGAAATATGATATTCAAATTCGACAGGCACAACCTGGTGATGAAATGGTTGTGGAAAACCTATTAACGACAAAAGTACATGAACTAGCTGCAAAAGATATTGTGCAATGGGAACTAGATGAAGTCACATGGGATGCCTTATCTAAGGATTATGATATTACAAACTTCTACATTGTATATCGTGATAATAAACCGGTGGCAACGTTTAGTGTGGTTGATTATGATCCAACGTATTGGCTACATGATAAACCAAAAGAAGCATTATATATCCACAAAGTTATGGTCTTAGATGAAGCAAGTAAATCAGGTATATCAACTATGATGTTAGATTACTTTAAAGAACTTGGACGTAAACAAGGATATGCAGTTGTAAAACTTGATGTGCGCGCATATAAAAAACCACTACGTGCATATTATGAACGTAATGGTTTCACACTTGTTGAAATCGTGGATTTAGGTAAAGGTTATTTAACCGCTTTATATGAATATAAATTATAAAAAATAGGGGATTAATATGACTGATAGGTATGAAGAAATATTTAAGAAATACAAAGATGAATTACGATACTATCTAGATAACGATAATCGAGAAATAAACTATCAAAATTCATTGATAATGCCATATCTTCGCGAACTAATTGATATGAATAATGATATTCAAAATAATGATATCCGTGTTGTAGATGTTTCTACGCTGTACAAAAATTGGGATAATCGAGATACTTTTGATAGAGGGAAAATTGCTAAACATTATACACCGGATTTATTAATTGCAAGAAAATGGAATATAAAGAATAAAGATAGTGTCGATATTGACTATTTAGCACTTATAGAAATTAAAGTCCCTACTGCGAAAGATTTATATCATACGAAACTTGAAGTTAACGAGTACTGTGAGATAAATAAAACTGTTATTTTAACAGATGGATTTGTCTGGAGTTTTTATGAAAATAAAAAAACAGTAAAAGAAATTGATTTATTCAATTTAAGTTCAAAAATATGCAAGCATAAAGAAAGTAAACGAGAATTGTTGAATAAAATTGATGTCAATGGCAAAGATAACAATTGGCAAGAACTATGTGATTATATTCGAAGTAATGTTTTAAGAAAGGATAGCTAAAAAACGCTATCTTTTTTTATGATTGGCTGTTGGATTTCCTTTTTGATAAAAGCAGCTTGTTTATCTAGTGGTAATACACTTGCATAGACTTGTGCAGCTTTATATTCCATATCGCGATAGACTTGTGGAATTTGTCCAAAACTACTTGCTAGGTGGATATCCTCTTTAATATTTGCTAGATAGTTTTGCCCTGTTTGATTAAAGCCAAGAATACGTACGTAATCCAGTGCAGGTAAGCTATTTACCACTTGTTTTGTGGTGTGAGTAAGCAAATGAATCAAACTTCTTTGGATGCTTGCTTTCGTGTAACGTTTCGTGATAGCACGTTTGATAAAGTCATCATAACTGACTGCAAGTTCTACTTGTTTATATAAATGACTTTCCATTCCTTCATCCATTAAGAAAATCGCTGCAAGTTCTTGTTTCGATAGTACTTGAAGTTGATACTTGATAAAGGGAAAGTAATGCTCCATAAGAAAGCGATCATCTAAGTTTGTCATTGGTGTCGTATTTGAAACAACTTGTTGATTAGCGATTTGGTTACGAATACTCGTTGCGCTAGATACACTTCCCGTAAGCTGCTTCCCATGATATGCATTGGTACGTTGAATTGTATAGGCTGCAATAGGTGCATCACCTATGGCTTTGATATAGTTGTAACCAAGAATATCATTTGGTGATAAGTCTCCAAACATTTCTTCATAAGCTTTTGCACTCGACTGTCCTGGCTTTTTGATAAGTTGTTTTTCTTTTGCGACTAAGGAATGTAAAAAAGATACATCATTGGATTCACTTCCAAAGACAATACAGTCAACTTGCATCATTTTTAGTATATCAATACTTGCTTTTGCGAAGTGGTTGGCACTTTGCGTTGCATAAATATATGGCAGTTCAACTACGATATCCACACCATAATCAAGTGCTATTTTTGTGCGCTCCCATTTGTCGATAATTGCAGGTTCTCCACGTTGGACAAAGTTACCACTCATGATGCAAACAAGTACATCGCATTTACTGATGACTTTGGCTTGTTGGATATGATGGATGTGTCCGTTGTGGAAAGGGTTGTATTCACATACGATTCCGCATACTGTTAATTTTCTCATATACATAGTATATAGGATTTCAAGTGCAAATAAAATTAGGAATATGATAGAATAGTGTCTAGAAGAGGTAAATAAAACATGAAAAAAACAAGTTTAGTTGTGTTAGCGGCTGGAATGGGGAGCCGTTATGGAGGATTAAAACAAATCGATCCAATCGGACCTAATGGAGAAATCATTCTCGAACTAAGTGTGTTCGATGCAAAACGTGCTGGATTTGATGAAGTTATCTTTATTATCAAAGAAGCAATTGAAAAAGACTTTAAAGAAGCAATCGGAAACAAAATCGCTGAACATTTCCCAGTAAAATACGTATTCCAAGATATGACAAAAATTCCTGAAGGATGCAGTATTCCTGAAGGTCGTGAAAAACCATGGGGGACAGGACATGCTTTATTATGCTGTGAAGATGTCATTGATGCACCTTTCTGTGTAATTAATGCGGATGACTACTATGGACAAGAAGCATTCGTAAAAATCCATGACTTCCTAGTAAATAATACAGATGAAAATAACTATGCAATGGTTGGTTATTTACTACAAAATACGGTAAGTGATAATGGAAGTGTTGCACGTGGTGTATGTAATGTAGAAAACAATAAATTAAGTGATATTCAAGAACTAACAAGTATTGAAAAACGTGAAGATGGACATATCTTTTATACAGAAGATGCAGGAGCAACTTACCATGAATTAGATCCAAATCGTCTAGTTTCATTAAACTTCTGGGGATTCAATCCAAACTTCATTCAATATATGAAAGAAGACTTTGTGAATTTCTTTAAAGAAGAAGTACCATCAAATCTACTAAAATCAGAATTCTTTATTCCAAAAGAAGTGGGAAAAATGGTTCGTGAAAACAAAGTAAGTGTTGATGTATTATCAAGTAGTGATTCTTGGTATGGTGTAACCTATCAAGAAGATAAACCAAAAGTAAAAGCAGGAATTAAAAAACTTATCGATGAAGGTAAGTATCCAGTACCACTTTGGTCTAAATAAGAATGTAATAAAAGCATCAAAGGTCATAAATCTTTGGTGTTTTTTCTTGCCTTTTTTGAAAAGTGTTATAAGATAGGGAAGTATATTATCAAAAGCGCGAAAAACAGCAACGATTTTTGGTGTGGAAATATCCCAATCTTTTGTTGACTTATCGTCGACTTTTGCTATAATATTTAGGCAGGCAATGAGGTGATGATCGTGAAATGGTCAAAGAATGACTTGTTAAATACAAAAGATGGAGTTATTTCTTTTCAAGAAGATTTAACATTTCCGAAAGAGACTTTTGCGAAAATCCACCAACTACGCGACCTGAAGGATGTGCATGTTGAAGGTAGTCTTGATTACGATGGAAAAAGTGACTTGGTCACAGTAGACATGGAAATCAGTGGCGAAATGATTTTACCTTGTGCGATTACGAATGAAGATGTTCCTTATCCATTTGATATTGAACCTACTGAAGTATTTGCGTTTCGCAAAGTAGATGATACTGAAGACTTACACGAAGCTAAAGGTGATGTAATTGAACTATTGCCGATTATTTTCCAAGATATCATGATGGAAGTTCCCTTAAAAGTTGTTAAAGACGATATTAAGGAATATCCAAAAGGAGAAGGTTGGGAGGTAATTAGCGAAAGTGATTACCAAAAACGTAAAAAAGATGAAGTGGATCCTCGATTAGCAAAGCTAGCCGAGTTTAAGATCGAAGAAGACTAGAGGAGGTATTTATGGCTGTTCAACAAAGACGTGGTTCTAAACACAGAAAAGCAAAAAGAAGAACGCACTATAAATTAGTGAAACCTACATTGACAACATGTCCAGCTTGTGGTGATTATGTGCGTCCACACAGAATGTGTGAATGTGGAAACTACAACGGTAAACAAATCGTTCCAGAAGCAAAATAGTTAATTTAGAGTGATGAAAGCAGCTTACAGTTTGTAACTGCTTTTTTTCGTGCTAAAATGTTTGTAAGAGGGACAGATTATGAAAAAAGTATATTGTGTGTTGTTGCTTTTTTTACTTGTAGGATGTGGCAGTAGTGAAGATACACCGGATGTAACTGTGTATCGCAAGATACTGCGCATAGAATATGGAGAAACACTAAGTCTTAAAGTAAGTGATTTTCTATCCTGTGAAGACAAGGATGTACTAAAACAATCAACAATGGATACATCAAAGATTACATATGATGAAAATACATATCCTGCAGTTGGATTGTATCCAATTGTGATTAGTTATCCTGTAGAAGATTCAACACAAAAAGCAACTGTAACATTAGAAATACAAGATACAACAGCACCAACACTGACCAAAGAAGTAGAGGTGATTGAAGTCGCTTATGGTGCAAGTGATTATGATTTTTATCAACACTTTGAGGCAACTGACTTAAGTGATGTGCATATGGATATCGATACAAGTAAGGTTGATTTTGCTCTAACTGGAACATATGAGGCATATGTGAGTGCAACTGATGCATATCAAAATGCGATACATAAAACTGTATCCGTGCATATAGGTGAAAAACCACAACCAATTCCACAGCCAATAGAACAACCGGTAATACAACCACAGCCAGTAATTGAACAAACTAGTGTTCAACCAACCTATGTTCAAGGAATACTTGTGGTAAATAAGAAATATGGGTTGCCAGCAAGTTATGCACCAGGAGTAAATGGAGAAGCAGTATATGCTTTACAACAACTCATTGCAGGCATGCGTGCAAATGGCTTACAAGTCTTAGATAGTTATAGTGGTTATCGCAGTTACTCGTATCAAAACCAACTCTATTGGAATTATGTGGCTAGCTATGGACAAGCAGCGACGGATACATTTTCTGCACGAGCAGGTCATAGTGAACATCAAAGTGGACTGGCATTTGATTTAATTAGTCCAAATGGACAACTTTTGACTAGTGAACCAGAAGCATCATGGATTGCACAACATGCACATGAATATGGCTTTATTGTTCGTTATCAAGCAGGTAAAGAATATATTACAGGATATCAAGCAGAACCATGGCATTTACGTTATGTTGGAAGTCATGCTCCTGCAATTTATGCAAGTGGACTAACTTTAGAAGAATACCTTGGAATACAAGGTGGAGGATATTATTAGATGCACAAACTTTATACATATGTAAAAGATGAATTAATAAAAATAAAACGACCAGAGAAAATTGAGCAACAAGAAGCATATTTACGTAATCAGTTTTCCTGTTTAGGCTTAACAACGAAAGAAAGAAGAGATGTCTACAATCAAGCCATAAAATTAGAAGCAAATCCAGCAATTGACTGGGACTTACTTTTTGCATGCTTTGATGATGAATATCGTGAGTTGCATTACTTTGCTTGTTACTACTTAGAGAAGAAAAAACAAGCACTAACCATTGATGATGTCGATAAGTTAAAAAAACTTGTTCAAACCAATTCATGGTGGGATAGTGTAGACAGTTTGGATCTAACCATCGGCTCAATTGGCTTAGTGGATGAACGTTTAAATGACATTATGATTGCATGGTCCACAGATGAAGATTTTTGGGTGCGTCGTATTGCTATTGATCACCAATTGATGCGTAAAGAAAAAACGAATACACAATTACTAGAAACAATTATCGTGAATAACTTTGGTAGTGATGAATTCTTTATTAATAAAGCAATCGGATGGGCACTTCGCCAATACAGTAAAACGGATCCAGCTTGGGTAAGAGACTTTCTAGAGAGATATCAAAGTCAAATGGCAAAACTAAGTATTCGAGAAGCAAGTAAATATATTTAAGCAAAAGGCCAATACGCTTGGTCTTTTCTCTTGTCTAAGGTATAATAAAACATGAATTTAGGAGAACGTTATGCGAGCTAGAATAACCTTATGTGTTGTAAAAATATCAAGATTTCTATTGTCACTACTCGGGCGTGGAGGATCACTGCCAGGACAAATCGGACTAAAGCTTGATGGACAAATACTACAGAAAATAAAATATCCAAAAGAAATTATTTTGGTTACAGGAACAAATGGAAAAACGACAACAACCAATATGGTGTATCGTTTGATGCAAAAAAAATACAAACATGTCATTTGTAATGTGCGTGGAGACAACTTACTTGTAGGTATTGCAGCATTATTTTTACGTAACACAAAGATGAAATTACAAGTGGATGCAGATTGTGCAGTTATTGAAGTTGATGAACTCAATGTACCTCACGTATTAAAACGTGTTCCAGTTACAAAAGTGCTTATTAATAACTTCTTTCGTGATCAACTAGATCGTGCCGGAGAAATGGAAAGTGTAGTTGGTAAAGTAAGTAAAGCACTTGAAGACTTCCAATGTGCTTTGATTTTAAATGCAGATGATCCAAATGTCGTTCGTTTGGCAGATACATCAAAACAAGCACATGTATATTTCTTTGGTGTAGATAAAAATAGTGAAAGTAAAGAGATCAGTAATGAAGCAAGTGAAGGGAAATTCTGTTTCCGCTGTAATCATCAACTGGAGTATGCATATTATCAGTACTCACACATTGGACATTTTGCTTGTCCAAATTGTGGCTTTGGAAATAATGATCGTTATGTACAAGCAAGTGATGTAAATTTAGATACTCAAAGTTTTGTGGTAGAAAATACAACCTTTCATGCACCACAAGATGCTTTGTATGCAATTTATAATGCTACTGGTTTAATCGCACTTGCAAAGTTGATGGATATTCCATTTGCAAATGTGCAAGATTTACTTAAAAACTTTGAATTAAAAGATGGCCGTATGGAGTCATTCAATATTGGACGTAATGTATTACTTAATTTAGTAAAAAACCCAACAGGGGCTAACGAAGTTATGAAGTACATTATGCGTGATCCAGAAGATAAGGATATCGTAATTGTCTTAAATGATAATGACCAAGATGGAACAGATGTATCTTGGATATGGGATGCACACTTTGATTTGCTTGTTGATACACATACAAAGCATATTATATGTGCAGGAAAACGTGCATACGATATGGCATTGCGTTTGAAATACGAAGGATATATAGGAAACTTGATTGTGAGTGAAAGTCTTGAAGGATCCATTGACGAATTAAAGAAATTAGATGACCATGCATATGTGATTGCAACATATACCGCATTACAAAGTATGCGTAAAATTCTAAGGAGGAATGAAAAGTGAAACTAAACGTACTCTGGATGTATCACGATGTCATGGATTTATATGGAGATCGTGGGAATATACAAGTGTTAAAGAAACGTTGTATGGACCGTAATATAGAAATTGAAATCGATACATGTGGTATTGGTGAATCAAAACACATTGGCGATTATGATTTATTATTTATCGGTGGTGGAGCAGACCGCGAACAAGGATTACTCTTTGATGATTTAGTTTCACGAAAACAAGATATTATTGATGCCATTGATGCGAAAACATTTGTTTTATTGATATGCGGTGGTTACCAATTCTTTGGTCAATACTATATCGACAACAGCGACAATAAAATTGAAGGTCTAGGTATCTTTAATTACTATACAACTAGTGATTCAAGTGTTGGACGTTGCATCGGAAATATTGAGATTGAAGCTACATTGGATGGAAAAACGGTGAATATCGTTGGTTTTGAAAACCATGGTGGACAAACCCGTGGTGTAGAACATCCATTAGGTAAAGTAGTGCACGGACATGGAAATGAATACCAAGGCGGTTATGAAGGTTTCTACAATGGGCAAGTACTTGGTACGTATATGCACGGGCCATTGTTGCCAAAAAATCCTGAAGTGGCAGACTTCATTATTAGCAAAGCACTGGCTAAACGCCATGGTGAAGTACAATTAGCTGAACTTGATGATACTTTAGAAAATCGCGCACATGAAGTCATGCAAAAACGCATGGCAGGAGCTTAAGATGACATTAGAAGAAAAGTTTGAACTGCTTGGTGATGATGTGGATAAAAGAAAACACTTCTTTTATGAAATGCTACTCCATGATGTATATTTACTAGCAAATAGCACAACAGGAAATACAAAAATTGAAACAGGTGAGAACTTACAAGTGTTCTCAATGATTTATGAAGGACTGGAATTCGTTCCTATCTTTCTAAGTTTAGATTCACTGAGTAATTTTCTAAATGAACAATCCTCACCATACGTTAAAGCAAATGCTGCTGATTTACTAGAAACTCTAAAAGAACGTGATGTAGTTATCAATCCAGGAAGTGATCATGCATTACTACTGTTTAGTCCTGAAATTATTGATTTATTGAAAAAATCGTTAAATTAAGAACGTTAAGTGGAAATTGTGGATGTACTTCATGTGCATTATTTTATGCAAAACATTGATAAATACTGATTTTTGTGGTAGTATAGCCATGTTGATAAGAAAAACCGAGAGGGCGCAAGCCCTCTCTTAACTTTACTTATGGGAGGAAAACGCTTGGAAAACAATCTAAAAACGATGATTCAGGAAATTGTGGAAGCCAATGATTGTACACTATATGATGTGATTTGGACACAAGATGGATCAATGAAAATCTTACAAGTTTCAATTTTGGACAAGGATGGAAAAATGGATTTGGATACATGTGCGAAAGTCAGTAATGAGATATCTGACAAATTAGATGCACTAGACAATATCCAATATGAATACTATCTAGAAGTATGTTCTCCTGGAGCGGAGCGTGAACTTCGCAATGATGAAGAAATCAATGCTGCAATTGATTCATACATATACGTGAAATTCAAAGATCCAAAAGCAGGAATGGACGAAGTCCAAGGATATTTACGTAAAGTCAATGAAGCAGATATTGTCGTTGAATATGTAGATAAAACAAGAAAAAAAGAAATAACGATTGAAAAAGACAATATTGGTCTTATTCGTTTATCAGTTAAAGTTTAAGGAAGGAATTGGTCATGAAACTGAAAGAATTCGTAAAAGCGATGCAAGAAATCGAAAAGGATCGCAACATTGATGAAAAAACAATCATCGATGCACTAGAGGAAGCGCTAATTAAAGCGTACCGTAAACATGTGGAACTACAAGATGCATATGTTCGTGTATCGTTTGAAGATAACAACATCAAAGTATTTGCACAACGTTTAGTTGTGGAAGAAGTTGAAGATGATGAATTAGAAATCTCTTTAGAAGATGCTAAGAAAATCAGAGAAGACTTTGAACTTGGTGAGTTCGTTGAGGAAGAAGTAGACATTACTTCATTTGGTCGTATTGCGATCATCTTAGCGAAAAACGTAATGAAACAAAAAACAAGAGAAGCTCAAAAACAAGCAGTATATGATGAATATATTGATAAGTTAGAAGAACTTGTGACTGGGGTTGTGGAAACAGTAGAAGAAAAATTCTGTTTAGTGAATATTGGTCGCACAATTGCACTTATGCCAATGGTTGCACAAATTCCTGGAGAAACATACCGTGAAGGACAACACATCAAAGTTGTAATTAGTGATGTAAACAAGGAAACAAAAGGAGCGCAAGTACTTGTAAGTCGTGCCGATTCTGTTCTTGTAAAACGTTTATTCGAAAAAGAAGTTCCTGAAATTTACCAAGGAATTGTTGAAATTAAAGCAATTGCTCGCGAAGCAGGGGAACGTTGTAAAATGGCTGTATATTCACACAATGAAAACATTGACCCAATTGGTGCATGTATTGGACCAAAAGGAAGCCGTGTACAAGTCATTATCGAAGAACTTAAAGGTGAAAAAATTGATATCTTTGAATGGAGTGAAGACGTTAGTAAGTTAATTGCAAATGCACTTGCACCAGCAGATATCTTAGCAGTTATTAAAAACCCAAACCGTGAAAACGGATTGATGGTAATTGTTGAAGATGATCAATTATCATTAGCAATTGGTAAAAAAGGTAAAAATGCACGTCTTGCAGTAAAACTTACAGGACAAACGATTGATATTAAATCTGTAAGTGATGCAGCAAACATGGATATTGACTGGCAAACATTGGCAGCTGAAGAAGCTGCAGTAATTGCTGCACAAAAAGAAGAAAAACGTAAAATCGAACAAGCAAAAGCATTTGAAGAACGTCAAAAACAAGAAGCTGCAGATGCTGGAGTGGATGCGGATTACGTGGATGAATTATTCGCTGATGAATACATTGAAGAAGAATTCGTACCAGAAACAGTGGCAAAAGAAGAACCAACTGTTGTAGAAGTAGAAACAAATAAAGAACTTGAAAAAGTAGAAGAAGCTGCAGAAGAAAAGATTGAAACAGAACTTGAAAAGGCAGCACGTATTGCTAAAGAAAAGAAAGCACAAGGAATCGACTTAGAAGAAAAACGTGCATATAAATCAAAACTAGAAACAATTCTAGAAGCGAAAAAAGAAGATGCACCAAAAGCGAAACCGAAAAAGAAAAAGAAGAAAACAGATGAAGATCAATTGTTTGTGGAAGATGAACCAATCACAAAACCAACATTTGATCCAAATGAAAAGGATTACGAATTAAAACCAATTTATACAGAAGAAGAACTTGCTGAAATTGAGGCAGCTCAAGAGCAAGAACAAGAAAAAGATTGGGTTTATGATGATGACATCGACTTTGATGAGTTCGATGATTACTACGACGAGGACTAAAGGAGTAAATGATGCAAACAAAACGCAAGATTCCATTACGTAAATGTGTTGCAACACAGGAGCAACTTCCAAAAAAAGAACTGATCCGCGTGGTTCGCACACCAGAAAAAACGGTGATTGTGGATGAAAGCGGAAAAGCTAATGGACGTGGAGCATATTTGAAACGTTCAAAAGAAGCAATCGATTTAGCACAGAAGAAAGGGTATCTCAAACGTGCATTAAATGTGGACATTGATGATGCACTTTATGATGAGTTGAGAAGTTTAATTCATGAGTAACATTTACGGAACCTTAGGTATAGCAAATGCAGCACGTAAGCTTGCCTATGGAGAAACATTAATTGAAAAAATACGTGCAAAGAAATGTTATTTGGTGTTAATCGCTGAAGATGCATCAGATAACACAAAGAAGAAAATTATGGATAAGTGCAGTTTCTACAATGTGAAGTATGATTTTGTAGATAGTAGTGCACTGTTGAGCAATGCGATTGGTAGAGCCAATGTGAAAGCAGTGGGTGTATTAGATCGTGGATTTGCAAATAGTATGATGAAAAAGAAAGGATAGGTGACAATATGGCAAAAGCAAGAAGACGTCCAAATAACAATCGTAGAGGTAACAATCGAGGGCATGAACAAAAGAAACCTGAAATTGTTGTTACTGAGATTACATACAGTGGGCAACCAACTGTAGGAGAACTTGCAAAATTAATGCATAAGCAAGCATCAGATATTATTAAGTTCTTATTCCTTATGGGGAATATGGCAACAATTAATACGGTGCTAGATGATGAAACCGTTGAACTTATTGGTATGGAGTTTAACATTGAAGTCACAAAAGAACACATTGTGGAGGAATACAATTTTGAGGAATTAGACGAAGAGGATGATCCAAAATTGCTTGAAAGCCGCCCACCAGTTGTTACTATCATGGGTCACGTTGACCATGGTAAGACAACATTACTGGATACCATTCGTAAAACAAAAGTTACGGAAGGTGAATTTGGAGGGATTACACAACATATTGGTGCCTACCAAGTTACAGTAAAAGGGAAAAAAGTTTCTTTCCTAGATACACCAGGTCACGAGGCGTTTACTGCAATGCGTGCACGTGGAGCAAAAGTTACCGATGTAACAGTTATCGTTGTTGCAGCGGATGATGGTGTAATGCCACAAACAAAAGAAGCAGTTGACCATGCAAAAGCAGCAGGCGTACCAATGATTGTTGCTGTCAACAAAATGGATAAAGAAGGAGCAAACCCTGACCGTGTTATGTCTGAGATGAGTGAACTTGGATGTATGCCAGAAGAATGGGGTGGAGATACAATCTTTGTTCCTGTAAGTGCGAAAAACGGTGATGGAGTAAATGACTTATTAGAAAACATCTTAGTTGTTGCTGAGATGCAAGACTTAAAGGCAAACCCACACAAAATGGCAACAGGTACTGTTATCGAGGCAAAACTTGATAAAGGTCGTGGTGCAGTTGCAACGTTATTAATCCAAAACGGTACACTTCATGCAAGTGATGCAATTGTTGTAGGTACAGCGTTTGGTCACGTACGTAAAATGGTTGATGACTTAGGTCGTGAAATCAAAACTGCAGGACCAAGTACACCAGTAGAAATTATTGGGCTTAACTCAGTTCCAATTGCTGGGGATGTATTTAAAGCCTTTGATCAAGAAAAGAAAGCACGTCAAATTGCAGAAGCAAGATTACAAGCACGTGTGGAAGAAGAACGTAACGCTTCAAGTGCAATGTCTTTAGAAGACTTAGCAAAACAAATTGAAGAAGGTGAAATTCAATCGATTAATGTTATTGTAAAAGCCGATGTACAAGGTAGTGCAGAAGCTGTAAAATCATCACTAGAAAAAATTGATGTTGATGGTGTACGTGTAAATGTCATTCGTTCTACTGCAGGTGCCATCACAGAAAGTGATATTATGTTAGCGAGTGCTTCACAGGCGATCGTTGTTGGATTTAATGTTAGACCAAATGCTGCAGTTCGTAAGAAAGCAGAAGATGAAGGTGTACAAATCCGTTTACACAACATTATCTATAAAGTTATCGAAGAAATGGAAAGCGCAATGAAAGGTATGTTAGCTCCAGTATATGAAGAAGTAATCACTGGACAAGCTGAAGTGCGTGAAACATATAAAGTTAGTAAAGTTGGAACCATTGCTGGATGTATGGTTACAGATGGAGTCATTCGTCGTGACAGTGGTTGTCGTTTGATTCGTGAAGGGGTTGTAATTTATACAGGTAAATTAGGATCACTACAACGTTTCAAAGACCAAGTAAAAGAAGTATCAAATGGATACGAATGTGGTTTAACAATTGAAAACTTTAACGATATAAAAGAAGGAGATATCATCGAAGCCTTTGAAGACCAACAAGTAGAGGTGGCTTAGTTATGAGTATCAAAAAAGAAAGAGTTGCTGGATTAATTCAAAAAAACATTAGTGAAATCATTCAACGTGCAGTAAAAGATCCAAAAGTTGGATTCGTAACTGTGATGGATACACAAGTAACAAGTGATTTATCACTTGCGAAAGTATACGTATCATTCTTAGGCAAAGATGCACGAAAAGAAGCAGGAATGGATGCACTAAATCGTTCAAAAGGATTTATCCGTAGCGAACTTGCAAAAACGTTATCAATGCGTAAAGTTCCAGAATTGGAATTCGTATTAGATGAGTCTTTGGAACAAGGAAATAAAATCGAGCAAATTATTGCCGATTTACACAAAAAAGAAAAATAAGTAAGGGGGACAGGCGATGACACATTGGATAGTAGATTTGATGATGCATAGCCTACTTCTGTCCTTTATCGTGGCAAGTGGGATTACGCTCATTTACCGCCAAAGTAAAAAAGAAAAACGTCAGAGAACTCTGCATGTTTTTCTTTTTGCATTTTACTTATGCAATTTGTTTTACATTACCGTGATACGTGAAGGATTCTTTAGTAATGAAAGTGGAATCATCAATTATATTCCGTTTTATCACATGTTTGAAAATTATCGTTATGCTGCATTGCAGTACCCTTTGCAGTCATTTATGTATTTAATTTACAACATTATGGGTAACATTATCTGGTTTATGCCTTTTGGGTATATGTTGCATCATTTTGTGAATCGAATCAATGTGAAACGCGTTATTTTGTATAGTTTTATGCTTTCATTTTATATCGAATTAGGACAATACGTATTACGTGTTGGCATTAGTGATATTGATGATATAATCTTAAATACGCTTGGTGGATTATTGGGGTACTTACTCTATCGATGGTTACATACGGAAAGGAAAAAAGATGAACATTAAACAACAAGTACAACGCTTTTGGCGAATCTTCTTAGAAGAAAGAAGTAACTTAGAACGTGCTTTAGATCATAACGATGAAGCTGAAATAACAGAGATTACTAAAATTCTAAATACCTATTTTGAAGAGTTTTCGAACTCACAATTAGATATTGCAAAAGAAGAAGATAGTTATGAAATTACATTTTTAAGTGGACAAGATAAAAATGTTCAACTAATTGGTGTATTGCTAAAACAATTGGCACCAGAAGCAATTTTAGATACATGGATTGTAAATAGTTATTTGCCGCCTTTATCAACAAAAGCATTACACACGATTTTACGTGTACAAGATAAAGAATACACAGCGGATGATTTCATGGTGTACTATGAAATTGATGAGAATGCAAAAGCATTACACTGTGAAGTATATTGTGATGCATTTGAAGTTATGGATGAGTCTAAAGCAAATGAAGTAGCAGTATATATGCTACAACTATTCATTGGGGAATGTGCACTTGAAGCATATATTGCAAGTTATGAAATTGTTAGAGAACGTCATGGTGGTTCACAAGTTGTCCTTTCACAATTTTATGAACTATTAATGGAAATCATTGATGAAAAAGAATGGCCGATGTATCAAGATCCAACACAAATTTATCGAGTTTATAAACTTGATGAAAAGAAGATTAAAGATGAAGTGCGTCAAGACATGAAAATCATCTTTACAACACATCCTGTGTTAATTGCAGAAAGCTTACAAGACCAATATGTCACAAGTCATGAATTCTTTGATTTTGGTGGAGAATTTGGTTATGTATATTATAAAAATCAAAATGGAAATGAAAGCGATGCTTTATTCCGTCAAGCATTAGAAAAGAAATTTAATGAATTGTTATTTGAAAAGGGAATTGCAAAAAGTATTGGTGGTGCCATGGGAGCTACTTATGCATATGTGGACCTAGCGATTTATGATAAGGAAGCGTTTATTAAAGCACTGAAGAATATCAATGAACACTTAAGTGTAAAACTTGAATACCGGGCTTTTAACGACGAAACAACCGAAATCGCATAATGAACCACATATTTACCTTTGATACGCCCATGAGCTTTGATGACGTCTTAGATTACGCCAACAAGCATATTGATACGTATGTGTATGTTCGTATGTATCGCTTGGTAAATATCATCATTGCCGTACTTACCATGATTTGTGTACTCTTGTTTGCACAACTTTATTATGCAACAACACTTACGTATACAATTAGCAGTCTTATCTTTGGAAGTATTCTATTGATCGTGGATATCTTTTTAATTGGTTTTCAAAAAAGAACTTGGGCATATCGTGATAATGAGCATGCATATCTACAAGTGCAAAAAGAGTGGAAAGCAAGCTTAGGTAAAAACTTAGATGCAATAGCAAAACTTGATAAGGGAAAACTATATGTAAATGATAAGGCATATCCAAAACTTGTCCGTGTGGTAATCGCAAAACAGTTTGTCTTGCTGCAAAGCAAACATCGACAAGTGATTGTTAAATTAGATGAAGATAAGCATGATGCATTGATTGCATATTTACAACAACATGCACCAGATGTACGTATTGAAGTAAAAAACTATATCCAAGATATTGTCTCAAAACGTATCATCGCACCTATGTAAAAGAAAATAGATTTAATAATTATAGCGACAGGCATCATCGGTTATAAACGATTGATGCCTTTCTTTGTCTTATGCTTCATGAATGTGGTGGAAAACACTAAATTATGCATGTTTCAATTCACTACGTATTAAATTGATAAAATGGGGTAACAATGGTAAAATAACCAAATGAAAAGGAAGCGTGAAATATGTTAAAATACTTTATTCCAGATGAATATGTGAGAAGTTTCGAAAGTATTGATGTTGATGCACTTGCAAAGCAAGGATTTCAATTGATGATCTGTGATATCGACAATACGATGGTTGCACATGACCAGTCACATCCAAGTGAAGCTGCCGCTTCTTTTATTGAGAAGGTAAAGCAAAGTGGGATGCAAGTTTGTATGATTTCAAATAACTATAAAAATCGGGTACAAACATTTGCGGATGCCTTACATGTCCCATTTTATAGTTTTGCCAATAAACCATTAAAACGTACGTATAAGAAAATCCTACGTGATTATCATATTCCTGCAAACAAAGTGGTTGCTGTTGGTGATCAATTAATGACCGATGTCTTAGGTGCAAAACGGATGCATATGTATGTCATTCATACAGCACCACTTGTACAACGTGATATAAAAGCAACAAAGCTAAATCGTATTTTTGAAAACTTTGTATACAAACGTTTAGAAAAGAAAAATATACTTAAAAAAGGAGTATTTGATGAGTAAAATATGTAAAGGTTGTGGAGTTACACTCCAAACAGAAAATCCAAATGCCATTGGTTTTGTCCAAAACATGGATCAAGAGTATTGTAAGCGTTGTTATCGCTTGTCACACTATGGTGATGTCATGATCAATATGCAACAAGGAATCGATAATGATGCCTTATTGCAAAGTGTAAATGCACTTGATGCATTGATTGTATGGGTTGTGGATATTATGGATTTTGAAGCAAGTATCATTCCTGGAATGAATCGTCATTTTATGGGAAAAGATATTTTACTTGTCTGTACGAAAAGTGATCTATTACCAAAAACAACAAGTGCTGGTAAGATGGGAAACTTTATTCAAAACCGTTTACGTACACACGGTATCCAAGTCGTTGGAATTATTGCAGTACCTAATTTACATAAACAAGAAGCACAAAGTGTCAGTGATGTAGAAGCAGCGATTGCAATGTATCGTAAACAACGTGATGTTGTCATGCTAGGAAATGCAAATGCAGGAAAAAGTACACTACTTAATGCACTAATGCACTCACATGATCTAACGATTTCCCATCACCCAGGAACAACCCTAGATTTAAACCCAATTCCTTTTGATGGATATACACTTTATGACACTCCAGGAATGGTAAATACAAAAAGTTATTTGACATATGTTCCGGAAACACAATTAAAAGATGTCATGTTTCACAAAGAAGTAAATCCAAAGAAATTTCAACTTCGTCAAAATCAAAGTTTGGCGTTAGCAGGATATGTTCGTTTAGATTTATTTGATTGTGAGGATGTAAGCTGTGTTTGTTATTTCTCGGATCGTTTAGCGATTCATCGTTCAAAAGCAGAAAATGCAGATCGTTTATGGAGTGAGCATTTAGGAGAACTACTCGCACCTACAATTGAAGAAGATGCAAGTGAAATGAAGAAAACATCATTCACAAAAAAAGAAGATAAAATTGATATCGTGATTGCAGGGCTTGGATGGTTCTGTATTCATGGAAATGTATCACGTATTGATGTATATGCAAACAAACACGTGGACGTACTGCTTAGAAAGGCAATGATATAATGTTAAATGGAAAACAAAGAAGAGCGCTACGTGCGCTTGCAGTAAATACAAAAGCTTTGGTACAAATTGGAAAAGGTGGACTTAGTGCCAACTTAGTGGAAAGTACAGAAGTGAGTTTAGAAGCACATGAACTTGTTAAAATCACAGTCTTAAAAAACTGTGATGATAATGTAAAAGAAATGGCACTTGATTTAGCAAGTATGACAAACAGTGAACTTGTGCAAGTCGTGGGGCGTGTAATCGTCTTATATCGTCCAAGTAAAAAGAAATTAATTACAATATGAGAAAAATCGGTTTATTAGGTGGAAGTTTTGATCCTGTGCATGATGGACATATGGCAATGGCAAAACATGCACTACAACAATTGCATCTAGATGAAGTATGGTTTGTCTTAAGTGAGCAAACTCCTTTAAAAGACCGAAAACTAACAAGCTATGATGATCGTAGAAAGATGTTAGAACTTGCTTTTCACAAAATTGATGCATACAAGATTTGTGATATCGAAAAAGGTAGTACATCAAAAAACTATACAGTAGATACTGTGCGAAAACTAAAAACACTGTATCCAAAGGATACGTTCTACTTTATTTTAGGAAACGACCAGGTAGAACAACTACATGCTTGGAAAGATATTGACCAGCTACAAAAGATGGTGAATTTATGTGCCTTTGCCCGCGATGGAAAGAAAAGTGAAAGTCCATATACACTGACGTATTTGCAAATGGAAGATATTCCAATTAGTTCTAGTGAAATACGTAATGGAAAATTGTGTCATGTGGATCCTGCAGTTGTAAATTACTTCAGCAAACATATCTTATATGAAGATATATTAAAACATGCAATGAGTGAGTATCGCTATCAACACTCTGTATCAGTAGCAACAGTATGCAAAGAACTAGCAACTTGTAATCAACTTGATGCTACACTTGCATACTTGATGGGTTATTATCATGATATTAATAAAGAATTTAAGATAATTAATAAAGAAGATAGTTTGAAGATTTTACAAGAACTTGCACCAGAAGTCGCAAAACAAAAAGAGAGTATTTGGCATGGATTTATGGGAGCATATGTATGTGAGCATTACTTGCATTTGCAAAATAAACAGCTTTTAGAAGCCATTGCGCACCATGTCTTAGGAAATAGTCAGTCCGTTTATGCTAAACTATTATATGTAGCAGATAAGTGTGATCCTTTGCGGGATTATGATACATCTGCATTTATTGAATTAAGTAAACAAGATATCCACAAAGGATATGAAGCAGTAAAGAAAGATCAAGCAATATATTATGGAGAACAATACAATGATGGAAAATAAAGTACAAGTGATACTTGAAGCAATCGCAAACACAAAAGGGGAAGATGTAATGATGTATGATTTTACATCACTAAACCCATTTATTGATCGTGTGATCATTACAAGCGCAGATAACTTACGCCAAGTGTATGCCATTGCAAGTAATATTGAAGATGCATTAAAAGAAAACGATCTACGTATCCACCACTTTGAAGGGGATAAGAATTCACGTTGGATTTTAATCGATGCGGATGAAGTAATCGTCCATGTCTTCTTAGATGAAGAACGAAGTGTTTATAAATTAGAACGCTTATATGGTGATTTACCAAGATTGGAAACCCATGTATAACCAACTGGCAAAGCATTATGATAGTTTGGTCAAAGATGATGATGCAACTCAAGCATATGTAGACTTTACCAAAAAATATGCAAAAGGAAAAAACATGTTAGAACTTGCCTGTGGCTCTGGAGAAATCTCTTTAGCATTAGCAAAAACAGGATATCAACTTGTCGCAACCGATTTATCTAATCAAATGCTTGATGAAGCACGTAAGAAAGATGTAGAAGGACTTGTTGATTATGCATACATGAATATGTATGATATGAGCCAAGCAGGTATCTATGATACTGTAATTTGTTACTGCGATAGTATGAATTACATCGATGAACAACATATTGCATCTGTTTTGAAACAAGTCTATGACCATCTTGAAGATGATGGCATCTTTCTATTTGATATGCATGCACTAGACCGTTTGGATGAATTCAAAGAAGAGTTCTATGAAGCAGGAAAAGTAGATGATACAGATTTTATTTGGAGTATTATAAGTGATGAAAATCGCTTGTTACATAACTTTGTATTTTATGAAAAAGATGGTTCGACACAGTATGAACATCATGAACAATGGGTATTTAACCCAAATCAAATTACAAGTATACTTACCGAATTGGGATTCCAAGTTGAAATCTATACAGATTTTGTACAACCAGGAATCCAAGAAGGTGAAAAATATTTCTATGTTTGTCGAAAGGAGGTCATAGCATGATTTGTATTATAGCGGCTATGAGTAGTGAAGTTGAAGCAATAAGTCAAAAGATGACTGGTGTGAAAAGAAAAAAAGTAATGGAAATTCCTGTAATTGAAGGAAAGCTAGCAGGAAAACGTGTTTTACTTGCACAAAGTGGAATTGGAAAAGTACAAGCTGCAATGACAACAGCAATTTTACTTTGCCAATATAAAGTACGTTACGTTTTAAGTACAGGTGTTGCAGGTGGATTTACTGAGGATCAAAAAATACTAGACATTGTTGTTGGTGATAAACTTGTACAACATGATTTTGATACAAGTGCAATTGATGGGGATAAAGGATATGGAGAATACTCATATTCATATGTAACTCTAATTCAACTTGCGCAAAAGATTTGGCCTGAAATTGGAAATGGAAATTTACATGTTGGGACCATTGCAAGTGGAGACCAGTTTGTATCAAAGAAATCACAAATCAATTCCATCAATCGTCATTTCACAAATGTTATTGCTTGTGAAATGGAAAGTGGAGCGATTTCACGTGTTTGTAATAAACAAGACATTCCTTGTATCGTAATACGCGCTATTTCTGATACCGTATGTTTAGATAATAGTGAAAATGACTATGAAGTAAACTTGGCAAATGCCACAAAACAAAATGCTGACTTCGTAGAGAAATTTGTAGAAAGAAGTTAACTATGCGAGATATGTTTCGTCGATTTGGTTTAACAGCTTTTATCGTTTTCTTGCTTTTGATCATTATCGTCTCATTTATGGGGATATTCGTGAGTGGTCCGGTAATGAAAAATGAAGAAGTAAATCAAAACATCATAAGTAAAATAGAAACTAAGAATAAAGCTTGTGAGCAAGTTGTGCGTCACAGTTTTCGTTATGTAACTTTTACTTGTGAAAGTGATAGTGCATATACCATCTATGATGAAAACGCAAAGAAAATCGCAAGTCGCAAGAAAAGCGATGTTGATTTTCAAAAAGCAAATGAAATTGTGCAAACCTATGATGAATTCAAGGATGTACGTGTGGAAATCGGATATGGATATGAAGGGGTTGCTTATGTAGCAGAAGTAGGTAGCACAATGCTAGTTATCGACTTTGATAGCTATGAAGTCTTATTTTATAATGGAGGACAACGCTAATGAATATCGCAAAAATGCCATATTTTAATCACCGGAATTATATCTTGAGTGAAATAAAACATTTAGATATTACGATTCAAGAAGCATTTCTACTTTTATACATTGATTTTTGTAATGAGTTTCAAATGGAATTTACGATGGAACTTGCTAGCGAAAACTTAGGACTTAGCATGGAAGAAGTAGATGAACTAATTGCCAATGTAATCCAAGTTGGATATTTGGAAATGGAAATGGTCAATGGTAAAGTTGTATATAACATGGATCAGTTATTTACGATGTCCATCAATAATGAACCGGTGAATAAAAAACAATTCATGGATTTATTTGAACTATATGAAGATAGTTTTGGTCGTCCACTTAGTCAAAGTGAAACTGCGAAACTCAGTGAATGGATGACGATTTATGATTTACAATTGATTGATTATGCACTTCGTGAAGCCATTGTTTACAATAAGGTGAAAATGGAATACGTAGAAGCAATTTTACGTGCATGGAAAAATAAAGGATTCACAAAAGAAGATTATGAAAAGGGAGATCGCTAATGGATGTCTCTTTTATCTTATCTAAACTTCAACAGATGTTTCCAGATGCGCATTGTGAATTGAATTATACAAGTGATTACGAGTTACTCATCGCGATTATTTTAAGTGCACAAACAACCGATAAAGCTGTAAATAAAGTAACGCCTGCTTTATTTCATCATTTTCCAACACCGCGAGCATTAGCTGATGGGGATTTAAAACGCATTGAAAAAGATATTGCACGCCTAGGCTTATATCATGCAAAAGCAAAAAACATTAAAGCATGTGCAAAAGTATTAGCAGATGTTTATGATGGAAATGTGCCAAGTAGTTTTAAAAAGTTAACGGAATTACCAGGAGTAGGACGTAAAACCGCTAGTGTGATGCAAACTGAATATTTTGATATTCCAGCAATGCCAGTGGATACACATGTGGAACGAATTAGTAAACGTTTAGGATTTGCGAAGTTTGGTGATAGTGTAGAAACTGTAGAGCGTAAATTAAAACGCAAAATTCCACGCAGTGAATGGAACATGGCACACCAATTATTTATCTTTTTTGGACGGTATTTTTGTATGGCAAGAAATCCAAAATGTGAAGAATGTCCATTTCTGTCGATTTGCAAAAAAGATAAATTTGAAGCATATAAACGTAAAGAAAAAGCAAAACAGTAGTATTGCTTTTTTCTATTAGGCAAAAATGATATAATGACAACACGATTGAGGTACATATGAAGTTAAAAAAAGGAATCATATTGATTGTTGTATTACTAGCAACCCTAGGAATCGATCAATATACAAAACAAATTGTAGAAACAACGATGCATGTTGGAGAAAGTCATGAAATTATTCCAGGCTTTTTCTCATTCACGCATGTACAAAATACGGGAGCAGCTTGGGGGCTATTCTCAGGAAAACAAACGATGTTTTTTGTTGTGACGATTGTCGCATTAATCGTTTTAACTATATTTTTATGGAGTACATGGAAAGATAAGTTGATGTCAAGTGTTGCCATTACCCTGATGATTTCAGGAACGATTGGAAACTTTATTGATCGCTTACAAATGGGATATGTTACAGACTTTTTAGATTTTAATCTACTTGGTTATGACTTTCCTGTATTCAATGTCGCAGATATGTGTTTAGTCATTGGAATTTCCTTATTGTTGCTATTTGAATTATTAGATGTATATGGGGTAAAAACAAATGACTAGAGAAGAAATTATTGTAAAAGAAGAACACCAAAATACACGAATTGATAAGTTATTAAGTGATGCTTATGATTTTTCTCGTAGTCGTGTACAAAGTTTAATTAAAGATGGACATATTTTAGTTCAAGGAAATCCAGTAAAAGCAAACTATAAAGTAAAAGTAGATGATGTGATTACAGTGGTGATTCCTGATGATGAAGTTCTTGAAGTAGAAGCAGAAAACATCCCAATTGAAATTGTCTATGAAGATAGTGATTTAATGGTTATAAATAAACCAAGAGGTATGGTCGTACATCCAGCAGTTGGGAATTTAAAAGGAACGCTTGTAAATGCAGTTTTATACCACTGTAAAGATTTAAGTGGAATCAATGGGGTATTACGTCCAGGGATTGTACACCGTATTGATAAAGATACAAGTGGGCTTTTACTGATTGCCAAAAATGATAAAGCACACCTTTCGCTTAGTGAACAGTTAAAGGATAAAAGTGTATCACGTAAATATAAAGCACTTGTTCATGGTGTTTTAGAACACGACTATGGAACAATTGATGCGCCTATTGGTCGTGATGTCAAAGATCGTAAACGTATGGCGATTACTGAACATAACAGTAAAGATGCTATTACGCATTTTAAAGTGTTAGAATGTTTTCATGATTACACACTTGTTGAGTGTTCACTGGAAACTGGAAGAACACACCAAATTCGGGTACATATGCAATACATCAAACACCCTATTGTTGGCGATCCAACCTATGGGTATCGCAAGACGATGGATGTAGGTGGACAGTTACTACATGCATATGAAATTACCTTCGTACATCCAAGCACAAATGAGCGTATGACTTTCCAATGTGAGCTTCCTCAAGTATTCTTAGATGTACTACATAACTTAGAGACGGAGGAACTATGATTGAAAATAGAGATGTGATGTTATACCAAGTCATGGATTGTTTGGTTGCAAATTATGGATACCATATCATTCGCTTTCAAGGACAAAAGAAAGATCTATGGCTAACGAATAAAGATAACCCACATTTTCCTATTATTCGATTGACTTCGAAAGTTAGTTCATCCATTGTTTTTGAAAAAGATTATTTAAACCGTGTAAAATCCTTTTTAGGACAATTTATGTTCGCCAAAGAAATGCAAAGCGAAATCATTATTATTAACAGTAATCCTGAAAGTGTGAATTTCCAAGAGGAAAACTTTAGTCAAATTACGATTAGTTATGAGCCACTTCCTGTTCGTCTAGATGAAGCGTTTCCTAAATTGAAGGAATATGTGCATCCAGTAGAAAATAACGACGAAGCAGTAGCGCAAATCAACCGTAACATTGAAGCATTCCAAATGAAGAAGGCAAAAGAGGCAAAACGTAAAAGTATTCCTAAGTTCACACTTGGAATAATGGCAATTTGTATACTTATTTATGCTTTACAGTTCATTCTAGGTCAAGTGCTTTCAAATGTGCCTGGTAATGATTGGAATAGTACACTTATATTATGTGGTGCATACTATACGAACTTTATTAGTGGTGCACATGAATACTGGCGCTTTTTAACGTATGGATTTTTACATGCTGACATTATTCACTTGTTTGTGAATATGATGTCGTTGTATTATTTAGGTAATTACTTGCAACGTGTGTATACACGCAAACAATTTCTAGTGATTTTACTAGCTTCAATTATTGGTGGGGGATTACTAACTTACATTGTAAGTCCAACACCATTGATGGTGGGAATCTCTGGGGGACTTTATGGATTGTTAGGGGCATATTTATTATCAATTATTGAAAATGATATGATCCGTATTCCACAAATTCGCAATAGTGTGATTCAAGTAGTATTAATCAATATTTTAATTTCATTAATGCCAGGAATCTCATTAACTGGACATTTAGGTGGATTTATTGTAGGAGTAGGAATCGCATTTTTGTTCTCACATGCACGCCGCTACAAACCATATAAAATTCACGTTGCAATTAGTATGAGTATTATTGTACTTGTGGCTGCCTATTTTGCCATTCAACCTAGAAATAATGTAAATGTTTACTACAACACAAATCAACAAGTCATCAAAGACTTAGAATATATAAATCTAGATGGATATGCTAACTATCTAGAAAATCAATTGATTCATTATTTACCGGAGGAATAGAAATGAAACGTGAAAATTATTTATCGTGGGATGAATACTTCATTGGCTTAGCACATTTAAGTGCTTTGCGTAGTAAAGATCCAAACACACAAGTGGGGGCTTGTATTGTTTCTCAAGACAAAAAAGTTGTAGGAATTGGCTACAACGGTTTGCCTAAAGGATGCGATGATGATGAGTTCCCTTGGGGAAAAGTAGGGGATAACTTAGATACAAAATATCCATATGTTGTCCATGCAGAATTAAATGCGATTTTAAACAGTGGTGCAGATTTACGTAATTGTACATTATATGTATCGCTATTTCCATGCAATGAATGTGCAAAAGCAATCATTCAAGCAGGAATTACGCGTGTCGTATATGAGTGCGATAAAAACTGGACCAGTGATGGTGCAATTGCTTCACGCAAAATGTTTGATGCAGCATGTGTAACTTATGACAAATTACCAAAGCGTTATACGATTCACATTGATATTGAGGACAATGTCTAATGCGTGCGTTTAACACGTATATACAAAGCATTGTTAACGCGTGGAGACAAGAAGATTATGGCACGGCAATTATTCGCTTTGCAATTCCATTTCTTGTAATAATGTTTGTCTTATGGGTTTTAAAGACCATTTTAAACATTGTGAATTTCTTCTTTTCACCAGTTGTAATTTTGATTGCATTATTCATTCTCTATATCATTATTGATGAGTAAAGTAAGTAGTGTCTTTGGACGCTACTTTTTGTTATAATGGGCACATGAGAAATATCGTAATTGTAGGTGGTGGACCAGCTGGTATGATGGCAGCTATATCCGCCAAAAAACATCATCCTGATACAGAAGTATATCTTTTAGAGCGCAATCACACACTTGGAAAAAAACTAGCATTAAGTGGTGGAGGACGCTGTAATTTAAGCGTGCGTGTTTCAGACGAACAGTTTATTAAAGATACGATCCGTAATGGAAAGTTTCTATATAGTGCAATTCATCAATTTACACTTGATGACATTGAACAGTTTTTCTTGGATGCGGGTTTACCATTCAAAGAAGAAGATCATCATCGCTTATTTCCAATCACGGAAAAAGCAGAAGATGTAATTGCATTATTACGTAACACGCTCAAAGATTTGGGGGTAATGATTATATACCAACAAAAAGTCGAACGTATTGATTTGCAACATAAGAAAGTCATCACCAACCAAGATGTTTTTCCTTTTGAGCATCTCATCTTGGCGTGCGGAGGAAAAAGCTATCCAGATACAGGAAGTGATGGACTTGGCTATGAATTAGCTACACAAGTAGATCACAGCATTACAGATATACTACCAGCAGAGGTATCACTCGTCAGTAATGATGCTTGCATCCAGAGTAAAGAACTTCAAGGATTATCATTTCATGATGTTAAAATCAAGATAAAGAAGAATAATAAATACAAAGATCTAGTTCGTCATGATTTGATTTTTACACATTTTGGAATTTCTGGTCCTGGAGCTCTACGTGCAAGTAGTCATATAAATAAACTACTGCAAAAAGGTCCCATCACTTTAGCGATTGATTTTTTACCTGATGTAAGTAGTGAGCAACTTGCAAAACAAATCAAAGAAGATGGATTATTTAGTTTAGCAAAAACCTATGGATTACCGAAACGTTTTCTACAATATGTCGATACGATGACCGGTGATAAAGCACTTCATATCAAACGCTTTGCCTTGAGTGTTTATACAACCCGAGGCCTGCAACAGGCATTTGTGAGTGATGGTGGAGTACGTATTAAAGATATTGATCCAAAAACGATGCAATCAAAAATACATCCATGTATATCCTTTGCAGGTGAGATGATGGATGTTCATGGGTATACTGGAGGATATAATATATCCATTGCCTTTATCAGTGGATACATCGCTGGTTATTATGCATAAGAAAAGCAATACGCTACAAAGAGGTATTGCTTTTTTCATGCTTATTTTTCTAGTTTTTCTTCAACAACGTGAACGATTTTATCTTGTCCAACTTTTGTTGTTAGTTTTGCTTTGGCTTTTTCAAATTTTGCCTTAGTTTCTTCATCCATATCATCACCAGCAAAATCTAGTAATAATTCAGCTTCTTTCAATGTATTGATAAGCTCTTCTGGATCTTTTTGTGAAAAGGCTTTTTTCACTTGGCGTTCTTTCACTTTCGTGGCAACAAAGACACCAGCTCCTGTAGCTAGCAAAGCACCAGCAGCTACTCCAAATACTTTTTTCATACGTTTCATATAGAGACCCCTTTCTTTTATATTTCATTATGTTAATTATAACACTTCTATATACGTATACTACTGTAATGCACAATCTCTCTTATTTCATTTTAGAGTAAATAGTTGTTTTCTTTATTTGCTGCTTGAAATGAAACTAATTTATATGTTGCATATCCTTCTGCAACCAGTGGTTCTAATTCACAAAGTTTTTTTGCGTCTTCATAACTTTTGGTTTTTAAAATATACATTCCAGCAATACCTGGATATCCTTTGAATACACCTCCGAGTTCTAGATAGCCATTATCATCCAAACGTTTTAAGTTTGCAACATGACGCTCAACAACTGCTTTTGTCATTCTATTGTAGTTTTTAGATCGCTCAATCATCATGACGTATAACCAATTATCCATTTTTACACCTTCCTTTCTTCATAAACAATATATTTATTATTGAAATTACTTGTATATTTTTGTAATTTCTAATGTTTTCTTTCTAAGCATTGTAATGTTCCTTTTGATTTGCGAATCTCAATCTGTGATTCATGTGTAATTAACAAACAAACTATATCACATGAACGAGAACATTTAACTATCATGTTATATAAAACTTTGAGAAGATGCATTTTTAAAGACATTATTCATTTGGGAGTATTTATCTAAGTTAGCCATGTGTAAGTGCTTGCAATCTTTATCATTATTGGGTAAACTACTTGTAGCATACGTTCTGAGTACAAGGGTACGTCCCGAGGATGAAGGCGAAATCATATGTAGTTTTTTTCATGTGGTCTCATCCTTGTCGCTCAGGCAAGGATTTTTTTATTGGAGGAAAAGATGGACACTAGAATTGCACAAATTGGAATTTTTGTAGAAGATAGTAACGCTACAGAAGAAATGAATAAATTATTATCAGCTTATGGAGAATATATTGTCGGACGAATGGGAATTCCATATCGCAAACGTAATGTGAATGTGGTTACGATCATTATGGATGCTCCACAAGACATTATCTCAGCGCTTTCTGGAAAACTAGGAATGATTAAAGGCATCAATAGTAAAACATTATATGCAAAAGTTTAAAGAGATTGTTGATCGCTTAAAGGAAAAGCGAACACTACAAGATGAGGAATATAAATTATTACTACAAACAAAAGATGCGCAAGAACAAGCATATTTACATAAGGCAGCACGAGATGTCTGCCAGTCAATTTATGGAAATGGTATTTTTATTCGTGGGTTGATTGAGATATCAAACTATTGTAAGAATGATTGTTATTACTGTGGAATACGAAAAAGCAATCATCATGTCAAACGCTATCACTTAAATAAAGAAGAGATTCTATTAGCATGTAAACAAGGATATGAACTAGGCTTTCGTACATTTGTAATGCAAGGTGGAGAAGATGGAAGCTATGATGATCATATGATGGTTGATATTATCAAAAGTATTCGTAAATCCTATCCAGATTGTGCGATTACATTAAGCCTAGGAGAAAAAAGCAAAGAGATGTATCAACAGTATTATGATGCAGGTGCCAATCGCTATTTACTACGACATGAAACGATTTGTGAATCTCACTACAATCAATTGCATCCAAGTAACATGCAAATACAAAATCGCGTGCAATGCTTGTGGGAACTAAAAGAGATTGGATTTCAAGTAGGTAGTGGAATTATGGTAGGTTCACCATATCAAAGTATCGACCACATTGTTGAAGACATTCATTTTCTTGAACAACTGCAACCACAAATGATTGGACTAGGACCGTATTTACCACATAAGGATACACCCTTTAAAGACGAAGCAAAAGGTGATGAACAAGTCACAATCAATTTACTAGCAATTATGCGTTTGATGCATCCACAAGCTTTAATTCCATCAACAACAGCACTTGCCACAATTTCTGATGATGGTAGAGAGAAGGGAATTTTAGCAGGAGCCAATGTTGTGATGCCAAATCTATCACCAGTGAAGCATCGAGAGTCATATAGTTTATACAATGATAAAGCAAATATGAATGCAGAAGCGGCAGAAAGTTTGCATCTATTAGAAGCACGATTACAAAAAATCGGATATACAATTTCCTATGATAGGGGAGATTATAAGAAAGAGGTAAAGAAATAATGTACAATAAAATGTCAAAAAAAGCTGAGGAGTTTATTAGTCATGATGAAATACTTGAAACACTAACTTACGCCCAAAAGAATAAAAGTAATAAAGAACTAATCGATGAAATATTAAAGAAAGCAGCAACATACAAAGGATTGGATCACCGTGAAGCTGCTGTATTATTAGAATGTGATTTACCAGAAGAAAATGCACGTATTGAAGAACTTGCTAAAGAGATCAAACAAAAGTTTTATGGAAATCGCATTGTTATGTTTGCCCCTTTATACTTATCAAATTACTGTGTAAATGGATGTGTATATTGTCCATATCATTATGAAAATAAAACGATTGCGCGTAAGAAATTAACGCAAGAAGAAATCAAAAAAGAAGTGATTGCTTTACAAGATATGGGACATAAACGTTTAGCATTAGAAACTGGTGAAGATCCAATCAATTCACCAATTGAATATGTATTGGAAAGTATAAAAACCATTTATTCCATTCACCATAAAAATGGTGCCATTCGTCGTGTGAATGTAAACATAGCAGCAACAACAGTGGAAAACTATAAACGTTTGAAAGATGCAGGAATTGGTACATATATTCTTTTCCAAGAAACCTATAATAAAGAAAACTATGAAAAGCTACATCCAAAAGGACCAAAACACAACTATGCATACCATACAGAGGCGATGGACCGTGCAATGGAAGCAGGACTAGATGATGTAGGTATCGGTGTATTATTTGGATTAAACACCTACAAGTATGACTTTGTTGGGTTATTGATGCATGCTGAACACTTAGAAGCAGCAATGGGTTGTGGACCACATACAATTTCATTACCTCGAATTCGTGCAGCAGATGATATTAACCCAGAAGATTTCAAAGATGCGATTAATGATGATATCTTTGCCAAAATTACTGCAGTAACTCGTATTAGTGCTCCATACGCAGGTATGATTATTTCTACAAGAGAAACGCAAAAATCAAGAGAACGTGTTCTTGAACTAGGTGTATCACAAATCTCAGGAGCTTCATCAACAAGTGTTGGTGGATACGCAGAAAAAGAAGAAGAAAACAGTGCTCAATTTGATGTAGAAGATACGCGTACACTTGATGAAGTTGTACACTGGTTGTTATCACTAGGTCATGTACCTAGTTTCTGTACAGCGTGTTATCGTGAAGGTAGAACTGGTGATCGTTTTATGTCACTTGTTAAAAATGGGCAAATCGCCAATATTTGTCAGCCAAATGCATTGATGACACTAAAAGAATACTTAGAAGATTATGCCAGTGAAGAAACAAAAGCATTAGGGGAACATGTCATTGCACAAGAAATGCAAAGAATTCCAAATGAAAAAGTAAAAGAAAAAGCACAAGACTATCTTGATAAACTTCATGCTGGAAAACGTGATTTCAGATTCTAGTAAGCAATATAGATATCTAATTATGACATATAATCAAAAGATAAGTTTCAAATCGCTTTACCAAACCTATAATCTCATTTAAAATTACACATGCATAACAATGAATGTATGTCATGTGCTGTGAAAGTGTGTAGTAGAGAATCAGGGAATTTATGTGGGTTTAAATTGTTTTCTATTTTTGTAGTGAATAATTTTAAATGAATTTAAATGATTGTATCTTAAACAAGACAACTACTTTTACGGTGGTTGTTTTTTTCTTATTATTTTTTAAAAAAATCGAAGTTTGATACAAAGTGAATCGTCTAAGGATTGAGAGGTGTTCTTTATAACACACTAGAATACTTCGTTTGTTGATCATTGTTGTCAAATTTTAAAAAGAAAAACAATGTAAAACATGTGTGTATGTAGTTTATTACAAGGAGGAAAAAAGATGAATTTATTATTAAAATCAGTTGCTGTATTATCCTTATCATTAGGAATTATGCAACCAACGACTGTAAGTGCAAAAACAATGGAGCCAGTAACAGAACCAGAAGCTATGTCAATAGCTATCGATGAACGAAACTTTCCTGATGAAAGTTTACGTGCTTTAGTAAGAGACAAAGTAGAATCTGATACACTAACAAGCGAGAATGTAAAGAACTTTGATGGAACACTAGTTATTTCAGCAAGTACGCATGATGTAAAGAACTTTGCAGGAATCGAGCATTTAGGTATAGATACGCTTCTCATTGCTGGATATACGCAAGAATCATTAGAATTACCAAGTGGTTTACATACAAAAATGGTAATGGTTGTTGGAGCTACAAATCTTAAGAAAGTATCTAGAACAGATCTTGGAATACCAACTCATGTTTATTTTGAAGATTGTTCGAGTTTAGAATCTATTGATATATCATCAATAGAGATGGGTGGTAAATTAGAAATCATAAATGCAAGCGTACTTCAATCAATTGTAATGCCAGAATTATTTGCTGGAAGTATTAGTATTTTTAATGCTCCAAATTTAACAACGATGACAAATTTTGTGAAACCTACACAACTCGAACTAGAAGATGTTTCATTAACTGATGAAAACTTTGATTTAAGTGTCGTCGAAACGTTAACGCTATTCAATACAAATTTCAGCAATCCAAAATTGCTTGCTGAAAATTCTATCTTAACGGTAGCTAAACTGGGTGGAAATGCATTCCCATATGTTGAAACTAAAGGTGCAATTAAAGTTATTGATTACAGAGATACGAGTAATACAAGTGGTCTGTATACAAATTTGGTTCGTTCAAATGCAATTGAGTTAGAAGCTGAAGAAATCGAAGGTGGATTTAAGGTGACGATACCGGGTATTGACATGGACCGTGTAATGCTTCATAAAGACAGTAATTGGGAAAAAGAAGGTAGTGATTCATTTGTCTTAAAAGCAGATGAATTAGAAGCTTTAAACTACTACTATCAATTTTGTAAGAAGAAAGTCAATGCTCGAAGTTTGAATGCTGATGGATATGAAGTTGGTGAAGCTGCATATAGAACAACACATATTTTCGTTGTATCTAAAGTTACGCTAAAACAAGTTATCGACCCAGTAGATCCAACGCCAATTGATCCAAAACCAATTGATCCAAAACCAATTGACCCAAAACCAGTGGATCCAAAGCCAGTAGATCCAACACCAACAACACCTGTAATTGAATTGCCAGTTAAGATGCCAGAAAAAGATCTTACAAGTGAACCAAGTGTAGCAACAGCTGATACAACAGCTGTATCTAGTTCATTAGTACTTCTAGCGCTTAGTGGTTTAGTTTGTGCGTATGCTGGTGTCAAGAAAAAACGTACATAAATAATGAAAACTTATACAAGCAAGATAAGGAGTAGTGTGTCTTATTTTGTTTGATACTACCAAAGTGATGTAAAACTTTGACATAAGGATGTGTGATGATGGAGAAAAAAGAATTAGTAAAGGTAATAGAAAAAGCAAAAAAAAATGACCAGGATGCATTTAAAATACTGTATGACGAGTTTGTAAAAAATGTATACTTTACAGCTTGGGATCATTTTCATAATGAACATACAGCAAAAGATATTGTTCAAGATGTATTTATTCGTGTGCACAAGAAACTGGATACACTTGAAAGTCCAGAAGCATTTGGAACATGGATTAAACGAATTACGATTAACATGTGTTATGACTATGATAAAAAGAAGAAGCATATGATTGATTTAGGAGAAGATATTACAGTAGATGATTTCGAGGATCTCAACCAAAAAACTGCCAAAGAAATCCTCGATAATAAAGAAATAGTGGATACAGTCTACGAGAGTATTCAATCACTTACGACACCACTACGTACGGTTGGTCTACTACGATATTATGATGAGCTCTCGGTTAGCGAGATTGCATACGTCTTACAAATACCAGTAGGAACTGTGAATTCAAGATTAAATAGCTTACGTAGCAAACTAAAAGTAAAACTCGAAAGGCAAGGAATTAGTGTGAACTCTCTTCAAGGCTTTGCCTTATCACCATTACTTTTACATACCGTGTATATGAGTGTTGCAGAAAGCGTAAACGTACCTACTGCGCAAATTGCTAAAGCTGTCGGAGCTGGTAGTGTTGCAACTATTGGTACTAAATTTGCTTTAGGTACAGGAACTAAAATTGCAATTGCATCTGTTGTGAGTGTAGCTGGTATTGTAGGAATTACATTATTTAACCAAGATACACCAAGTCCTTCGATTGCCCCACCGCCAATTGAAAAGGAAGTTGTACAAGTGGAATCTGCCAAAATACAAGATATTGTTTATCCAACTGCCTGGACAAATAAAACAATAACTTTACAAGTACAAACAACAAACGATGTATATGACAAGATATTAGTAAATGGAAATGAATCTTTAGAAATTGCGGCTAATGGTAGCTATGTAGTCAGTTTGGAATATCAGGGAAAGCAAATTGATGAGCGTGTAATAGAGATTCAAAATTTTGATATGCACAGTCCTGTCATTGAAAACTATACAATACAAGGAACGAATTATGTTATTCGTTTATTTGATGAGCAATCAATGGTGAATTTTAGTAGTCTTCGTTATTATGAAGATGGAATTCAAAAGCCGAAAGATATTCAAATTGACACTGTAAATCAAAGCATCATCCTTGACTGTGATTATGGGGTAACAGCTGTTTTATATGTTGCTGATCATACAGGGAATGAGTTGAAAATCACTTTGCATGATAAAGTAGAATAAGTAAGAAAGCGAGCAATTGCTCGTTTTTCTTTACTTGTTTTGATGTATAATAATAGCAGTGAAAAATACGTCATTTCATATAGAGAATATGAAATACGCGTTCTTAATACTTTGGAAAGGAGATGTGTGTAGAAATAAAAAATTCTACATGCAATAGCAATATGAGTTTACAAAATACACCACATGCAAATCGTCTACATATTGGAATCTTTGGGAAGGTAAATAGTGGAAAAAGTACACTGCTGAATGGTTTAACCAAACAAAGTGTAGCTATTGTATCAGATCAAGAAGGAACTACAACTGACCCAGTATACAAAGCAATGGAATTACACGGGATTGGTCCGGTAGTCTTTATTGATACAGCTGGGTTTGGTGATATCACTGAACTAGGTGAAAAACGAATGGAAAAAACAAGACTTGCTTCACTGAAAAGTGACATCGCAATTATTGTCTTTGCAGATGAAGATATTGAAGAAGGAAAAGCTTGGTATCATTTCTTCAAGGAACAAAATACGAAAACCATTTTATTAATTAATGATAAGAGAATTGGAAATGTTGGTGCAATTGAACTAGCAATTCGTAGTTTCTCTGATGAAATGATTCTTGTGGTAGATGCAAATAAAGAAGATGGTATAGAAAAAGTGCGTGAAGCAATTCTACGTAACATTCCTGAAGCTTTTGATCCAGAAAGTATCACAAAAGGACTTGTCAAACAAGGTGATGTAGTTGTCCTTGTTATGCCGCAAGATATTCAGGCACCAAAAGGACGTCTTATCTTACCACAAGTACAAACACTACGTGATTTGCTTGATAAAAAAGCGATTGCTGTATCCTGTACTACAGACATGTTTGCACAAACGTTAACTTCCTTACAAAAAGCTCCTGATCTTATTATTTGCGATTCGCAAGTATTTAAAATAATCTATGAAATGAAACCAAAAGAAAGTAAACTCACTTCATTCTCGGTACTATTTGCAGATTACAAAGGAGATATTGAAAGTTATGTGAAAGGTGCAAACGCAATTGATTTACTGGATGCAAACAGCAAAGTATTAATTGCTGAGGCATGTACGCATGCACCACTTACAGAAGATATTGGACGTGTAAAAATCCCACGTATGCTAAAACAACGGTTTGGTGAATCATTACATATTGATATTGTCTCAGGAAATGATTTTCCAGATGATCTGTCAAATTATGACTTGATTATTCACTGTGGAGCATGTATGTTTAATCGTAAGTATGTGCTTTCAAGAATCAAAAAAGCAAGTGAAGCAGGAATTCCAATTACGAACTATGGAATTACCATTGCACATATACAAGGGATTCTTGATCACATCAGTTTACCAAAAGGGAAGGAATAATTTATATGATAAAAATTGTATTGATATGTGCTGGTGGAATGTCATCAAGTATGTTAGCACGTAATATGGAAGCAGCAGGAAAAGAAAAAGGTTTAGATATTCATATTTGGGCAATCGGTGAATCCGAAGCAGTTCGTAAAGTAGATGATGCGCAAATCATACTACTTGGACCACAGATCCGTTACCGTTTAGCTGCATTAGAAAAACAATTTCCTGAACTTCCAGTTAAAATGATCGATATGCAAGATTATGGAATGATGAATGGAAAAGCAACATTGGAAAAAGCATTGAAAGCAATTGAAGAACATAAGTAAAAAAGAAGAATCTTGAGTTTTTATAGCTCAGATTCTTCTTTTTGTGATTTGTAAGATACTTGCATTAAATGGACATAATAGGAATTATATTAGATTTAAATTAATAAAGGCATTTGCAAGTCCATTCTCACATACATCATTTGTGATATAGTTGCTTATACTTTTTACGTGTTCATGTGCATTACCCATGGCAACGCCAATTGCACAATAGGAAATCATCTCTACATCATTCATACTATCACCAAATGCAATCGTATCTTTTTGGTTTGCTTTGTAGGTTTCAAGTATATAGGCAATGGCATGTGCTTTACTAATATCCTTTTGATTAATTTCTAATGTATGTAGTGATAAATTTGGCATCACTTGTTTTACAATATGATATTGCTCGGTATAGTTAGCTTGTATTACTTCTAATGACTTTACATCATCACTAAACACCGTAATATTGGTAATTTCTTTCATATCATCAGATGTCATTTGATCTAGTAAAACCATACCCGTACGCTCCATATACGCTAATACTTCATCTTCATCACATGATAATTCATGTAATAACATCGTTTTGAAATTATCAAAGACAAAGGGATCCATAAAGCAGAAGTTTGGTGTATCTACTTTGTAACTTATTTGCATTGCTTCAATTGATGCAATCATTTGTTTCGCATCGGCTTCATCAATGGTATGGACTTGAAGTATTTCGTTATCTACTTCGATAATAGACCCACTTGATGCGATGATTCCCTTAAAAGGAAGTTGACGAAATGTTTCATCAACTTCCTGTAATGGGCGTCCAGTACAAATAAATAATTGGTGTCCATGTTTATGAGCGATTTCTATCGCGCTTTTTGCAGTTTGTGGGATTCCCACACTTTGATGGAAAAGCGTTCCATCAATATCGATAAATATATATTTTTGATCTTTCATAACTACTTCCTTTACATATTGATTTGTTCATAAATTAGTTTTTCAAATTCTTCGAAGGTTGTGCAATTCTTTGCGAGATTGACAACTTCCTCACGACTGAATAAACCAATAAGTGCTTCATAAAGCTCATGGAATATTCTTGAGTCTGTTTTATTGATTGCAATAAGTAAGATTACATTTGCTTTTTGTGTACCCCAATCAATTCCTTTTTTTGAAACACAAACATAAACACAGGTTTTAAATGCTTCCATTTTCATTGCATGTGGAATTGCAATGTTACCAAAAATGGTAGAAGCAGCATTTTCTCTTGCGAAGATCTTTTCAGTATAATCTTCTGGTACATAATTCAGTTCAATTAATGCATCACTCATAATGTTGATGAGTTCATTTTTATCTTTGAATTCGGGATCAACCAAGAATAAGTCTTTAGAGAAAAAGCGATGAAATTCATTTTTTAAAATCCGGTTTTGCTTATCAATTTGCACTTTGTGGATTGCCGCATAAATGTCATTTTTCTCTGGTTGTTTAATAAATGGTGGAATAAGGACAACTTCTTGCCAAATAGGTGCATTAATTTTTACAACAGTAATACACATATCAAAACTATATTTATGAAGTTCTTCTTCAGCATTGATTGTTTTTACGATATCAATTTGATTTCCAAAACTAATAAGTAAATCATTGTATAGTTGGCCTGCAATTTTCATATAGTTTGGACAAATTAGAATAACTTTTAATTTGGAATCATTTACTTTTTGTCGCTCAATTTCTGCACCAACATGTAAGGCTAGAAAGGCAATTTCGTCTTCATTAATATCTACATGGAATTGGTTTTGAATTTCTACTGCCATCAAGATTGCAATATCATATACTGTTGGACAACTACTTTTAATGCTTTCAGCCATTGGATTTTTTGTGTATTGCTTATTCGATGCACGTAAAATTAAATTCTTAAGATGCAATGCAAACGGTGTAACAAAGTTTTCATTATCTAAGTTGATAAAGTAATAGTCATTAATTTTCTCAACAATGCGTTTTGCAAGTGACAAAATATCCAATCCGATAATTTTATGCAATGTCTCATCATTTGTTGGAAGTGAGTAGTTTGCATTGGTTTTAAATAACATATAGACTTCATATCTTTCACTAGTCTCGAAAGATATGTGGAATTCGTTTTCAAAGGTATGACATAGTTCATTGACTAAAGAACGCTCATTTTCATCATCAATTTGAAAACTCTCATTTTGTACATCCATAGAGTGACCAGATAAAATTCGATCAATAATAATTGCAAAATGCAAAAGTAAGTTTACACGAGAAAAGTCATTGATGTAATAATTATACTTTTCGAAGGTCGAGACAATGATGTGGTTGATACGCTCAATTGGTAAAGTATCAAAACTATTAGAGATAATCTCCGCATTCATAAAATTCTTATTTGTTTCTTCATAAAGTACATAACTTACTAATTTTCGTTTGTTTTTCTCTTTTCCAATAATTTGAATTGCATCATTTACAATCACAAATTCCACATGAAAATTAGAGAATGTATGATTCATTCGAGAGATATCTTTTTTAATTGTCGAATAACTTACAAATAAATCTTCCGATAGATCATAAATATTAAGTTGTAGACAATGTTCGATTAAAATACGTTTAATAATTTCAAAAGAACGCTCTTCACTAGTTTGCGGTATATAGGACGTATCCTTTTCTAAGTATTTAGCACATGAACTTCGATTGATTTGATACCCATTATTTGAAGAATAAATGAGTGACTCACCATGTTCAAGGTTAATTGCACTTACATAATTTTTTACGGTACGCACAGAAATACCTAGACTATTTGCGATTTCTTTGCTGGTAACTGAAGTGTTTTTATTATAAAGAAGTTCAATTACATCTACATATTTTTTATTCATTATGTCCCCTCGTGGTTTCCTTTACTTTATTATAGAAATCTTTAGTTTCTACATCAATCCGTTATTTGCACCAGGTGGTGCAAATTTGTAATTTCATCATAACATATACACTTCACGATTCCTGTATAAAACCAAAATATACACAAAAACAAAGAACTATGGTGTGCTTTATGTGTTTGCATAACATGATTTGCACTAGGTGGTGCAAAAGTTAAGTTGAACAAAAAAATCAATTTTTAGATAATGAGGGTGACAAAAGCACAAGGAGGTGAACATCATGAATGAAATGAAAGTATTGTTATGCTGTGGTGCAGGTATGTCGAGTGGGTTTCTAGCACAAAAGACACGACAAGCAGCAAAGAAAAGAAAAATTGCAGCTACAGTTGATGCAAGAGCGGAAAGTGAAGTAGGTGCATATCTTAAATCCATCGATATCTTATTTGTTGGACCACATTACGCATCACGATTAGAAAACTTCGAACAAATGGCAGCACCATATAATATTCCTGTAGTCGTAATTCCACAAGATATTTATGCAGGTTTGAATGGGGAAGCATTGTTAGATTTAGCAATACAAACAATTGAATAAAAATAAAAAGAGCTAAGCGATAGCTTAACTCCAAGAGACACGCGAATATCTCTTTGCGAAAGTATAGCACAAATACGATTGTAAGAGATAAAAGAAACTTAAGAAAAGTTTAAAAGGAGAATTAGAAAATGAAAAAATTTATGGATTGGTTAGCAAATTCATTTGCACCAGCAGCTAATAAACTATTTAGTAAACCATGGATTAGTGGGATTTCAAGCGCAATGCAAAAGATTTTACCGTTTATTCTTACAGGATCGGTAATTTTCTTCTACAACGTATTTAAAGGATATCTGGACTTCTTACCAGACTTAGGTCCAATATCAACATACAGTTTCTTCTTAATTGGTATGATTACAGCATTTATGATGGGATATCAATTAATGGAGAAAAAAGATTTATCACATTATAGTGTAAATGTTGGGATTGTATCTGTTTGTTTAATGTTTATGTTTTGTACAGCAGCAGCTCCAGAAGGAACAAACCTAATGGATCGTTTGGGACCATCAAGTATTCTAACTGGGATGGTTTCAGGAAATGTTGTAGCTATCGTATTTAATTTATATGCAAAACTACATGTATTAGAGAATAATGTAACATTACCAGATTTCGTATCTGAATGGATCAATACAGTAATTCCTATTATTGCAACATTGGGATTGGGAATGATTTTAACAGTTGTACTTCAAATTGATGTATATCAAGCGTTAGAAGATTTCTTCTTACCGTTGCAAGTATTTGGACAAACATTACCAGGACTTATTCTATTGGTATTTGTGCCTGCATTCTTCTATACAATGGGGATTTCAACATGGCTATTCTCAGCAGTACAAACACCAATTTTCATGGCTGGAATCAATGCAAATATTGCAGCTGTTGCAGCTGGTGGTGCAGCAACAAACATCGTAACTAACGAAACAGTATATACATTAGCACTTATTATGATGGGAGGAACTGGAGCAACGTTAATGCTTAACTTCTTCATGTTATTCTCAAAATCAAAGAAACTAAAAACAATGGGTCGCATTTGTATTGGACCTTCATTATTCAACATTAATGAACCACTTGTGTTTGGAGCACCAATTGTATTTAACCCATTATTGATGTTGCCAATGTGGATTAACTCAATTACTGGACCAATTGTGATTTGGTTTGCGATGAGTAGTGGATTACTAAATATTCCTGATCAATTAATGCAAATTGCACAAGTACCAGCACCAATCAACTCTGTCTTAGTAACAAATGGAGATTTACGTGCAATTATCTGGTATGTCGTATTATGTGTGATTTATGGATTAACATGGTATCCATTCTACAAAGTATATGAAAAACAATGTATTGCGGCTGAAACAGCAGAGGCAGTGACAGAAAAAGCAAACATTTAATGGAAGAAGGGCATAGGGTATGAGTGAACAAATGAAAGAAAATGAATTAATCAGTGTTGCAATGCAGATTATTTTACATGCAGGAGATGCACGTATCAGAATTCAAGAAGCATTGAAACATGGGAAAGAATTAGATTTTGAAGCAGCAAGAAAAAGTCTAGTTGAAGCAAAGGAATGTATCCGCTTGGCACATCAAAGCCAAACGGAAGTGATTCAAAACGAAACACGTGGAATGGTATATGAACCAAGCTTATTATTTAACCACGCACAAGATACATTGATGACCATCATGAGTGAAAACAATATGGCTAATGAAATGATTGATATGTTTGAAGTGATGTATCACAAATGCTGCAAAAATTAAGAAACATGGAGGCAATATAAATGAGTAAATTAGAAGGATTTCCTAAAGATTTTCTTTGGGGAGCTGCAACGAGTGCATATCAAGTAGAAGGTGCAGCAAATGAGGACGGTAAAGGCCTTTCACAACAAGATGTGATTAATACAGAAAGACATAAAGCATATGGTTTTGCGGATGCTAGTATTGCTAGTGACCATTATCATAAATATAAAGAAGATATCGCATTGTTTAAAGAAATGGGATTTACAAGTTATCGTTTTTCCATTGCTTGGACTCGTATTTTTCCAAATGGAGGAGATGAAGTCAATCAAGCAGGAGTCGATTTCTATCGCAATCTAATTAAAGAGTGTAAAGATAACGGAATTGAACCAATTCCAACGCTATATCATTATGATTTGCCATGGGCACTTGTTGAAAAGTACAATGGTTGGTTATCTAGGGAAGTAGTTAAAGATTTTGAAATTTATGCAAAATTCATTATTAATGAATTCAAAGATGACATTAAATATTGGGTAACAATTAACGAGCAAAGTATTATTGTTCAATACTGGACACAAAAATGTTATGTGCCAGAGGAGTACCAAAATCAAAATCAATTGCGCTATCAAATTAATCACCATATGAATTTATGTCAAGCGATTGCAGTAAAATACGCGCATGAAGTTGGAGCACTTGCAGGTCCAGCACTTGGATATTCACCAATTTATGCAAGAACATGTAAGCCGGAAGATCAAATTGCTGCATTGAATGCAAATGATTTACGTAACTCATACTACTTAGACGTTTATTTTAAAGGATATTATACAGTGGCTCCGCTAACATATCTTCAAGAAAATGGACTGGCTCCTGTTATTGAAGAAGGAGATGAAGAATTGTTTAGAGCAAACATCTCGGATTTCTTTGCCATTAACTACTATGATTCACAATGTGCACATGCATGTCCAGAAGGTGCAGAACGTTCATGGTCTGGATATAACCTAACAGGGAAAAAAGGGGATATGTCAGGATTTGAAACACATCCAGGGTTCTACCAAATGTGTCCAAACCCAGAATTAGATACAACTGCATGGGATTGGGCGATTGATCCAATTGGACTTGAATATGTATACCGTGATTTATACACAAGATACAAAGTACCATTTATGATTACCGAAAATGGACTTGGAGCATATGATGATTTAACTGAAGATGGAAAGATTCATGATGATTACCGTATTGACTACTTAAGAGCACATATTCAAGCAACAAAACGTGCAATGGATAAAGGTGTAGAAGTGCTTGGATACATGCCATGGTCAGCATTAGATCTATTATCAACAAGTAACGGATATAAAAAACGCTATGGTTTGATTTATGTAGATCGTACAGATGAAGATCCAAAAGAATGTAAACGAATTCGTAAAGATTCATTCTATTGGTATAAAAAAGTCATTGCTTCAGATGGAACAGATTTAGATTAAAACAGATCGTAAATAATAAAAAATTAGATTTGATCTAATACATGAGGGAATATGAAAAAAATATGTAAAGTGATACTAAGTCTTGTATTACTTGTAGGAATGGCTGCATGTAATACAAGCGCAAATAAAGAAGAAGCAGAAAAGAAAGAATCAAAAGAAATTACAATTTATTTAGTTCGACATGGAAAAACTTGGTTTAATACAAACAATCAAGTACAAGGATGGAGTGATTCTCCGCTTACTGATGTTGGAGTAGAACAAGCTAAAAAAGTAGGTGTTGGATTAAAAGATGTTGCATTTAGTCATGCCTTCTCAAGTGATTTAGGTAGACAAAGAAGTACTGCACAGTATATTTTGTCTGAGAATAAAAACGAGATTCCATCGATTACTGAACTTTTAGAATTTAGAGAGAAGAATTATGGTAGCTTTGAAGGTGGATCAAATGACACAATGAATCTAGCAGTAGTAGAAACGCTTGGCGTAGAATACCCTACGGAAAGTGATGCACTTTGGGATTTTATTCAAGAAACGATGACTGCAGAAGAACTAGCAAGTAAGATTGCAGAGGTTGACCCTTCACAAACTGCAGAAACTGCACAACAAGTTAAAGAACGTGGAGCAAAAGCAATGGAATTAATGATGGAGTCGGTTGGAGATGATGGAAGTAATGTACTGATTGTCTCATCAGGAGGAATTATTCCACTAATTTTAGAAGCGATCGCACCAGGTGAGTATAATGGTGAAAAAATTGCAAACTGCAGTGTTACTGTACTGAAATACAAAGATGGAAAGTACACAGTTGATGTTATCGGTGACACAACGTACGTAGAATAAAATGAATAAAAGATTCAAACAAGACCGATATAGTTTGAAATTTCATAAGTATACCAAAAGGTAACTTAGAAAAGCTAGCTAGGTTTTCTAGCTGGCTTTTTTTAAAACTGCGACATCAAAACAATAAAAGAATTAGTTATGTCGTGACCTAATTCATTGGAGGAAATATGAAATATAAAAATATAAAGCACTTACAGAAAACTGAAGGTGTAAATCATGAATGATGAATATGTAGGTAGACGTATTATACGTATGATTGTAGGTTCAATTATCTTAGGTTTTGGAATTGCACTTGCGATATGTTCTACCCAAGGCGGAGATGCAATTTCTGTGTTCTCAGAAGGTGTAAGTATCTTAATTGGTACGAGTATTGGAAATGCGACAGTTTTATTCTACTTTATTTGGATACCACTCGCATTTGTTTTCTATCGTGATCAATTAGGGATCGGAACCATTGCATCACCTGTGATTGCTTCAATAACACTAGATGCAACCATTCTATATGGTTGGCAAACGTTATATGCCTTGCCACATCTTGTAGCAATGGGACTCGGTATTGTTTGTATTGGGATTGGCTTAGGTGTTTATGTGAGTGCCAATATGGGACGGTCGAGTTATGATGCAATCATTGGTGGACTATCCAATAAACTAGGAATTCCAATTTGGTTAAGTAAAAGTGGATGTGATGTAATCTTATGTGTGATTGGTTTTCTGCTTGGTGGAACGGTTGGCTTAGGTCCTATTTGTGGAATTATATGCATTGGTCCAGTACTACAATTCACACTACAAACAATCACGAAAAAAGATCAAAAAACGATTACTACATAAAAACTTCTTTTGGGTGAACTCTTTAGGGGAAGAAAATTCGGGGAGATTCATAAAAATAAAGGAGAAACAAATGTTTAAGAAAATAGGGATTAGTATTATCGCTTTTGTATTATTAGCTAGCGGCTCACTTGTTTTAAATGCAGAACAATCAAAAGTGAGTGCAGCAGAATCAACAATTACGTCAGTTGATAATTTAGAGTTAGTAACGAATGATATGCAATGGAAATACTTGGATGATTTTAGTGATCCAAATACCGGGACATGGTTTGAAAGTTGGAATAAAAGAAATGGATGGAGTTATCCTACAACATGGCATGATTGGGATGGAGAAGTCTATTTACAATTTGAAGAAGATGGATGGAAAGACTTTCAAGGATCGCTTTTTTCGACGGATGCTTCTACTAACGGACAAATTCTAGAAAAAAGAGAAGGTGAACTTGTTGGTTCGACATATTTCTTCCGTCATACATTTCGTATTCGTGAAGATTTAGCAAATGAGGTGTACGCTATTAGTGGTACAGTGCGCTACAATGATGCGATGATTATGTACATTAATGGAAAACCAGTAGACTCATGGTTTAATATACCTACTTCAAACTATAAAACAAATCTTTCATATGGTTGTCAGGATAAAGTTGTTGATGGCTATAAGGAAGAAGCATTTCTAATTGAAGATACAACAAGCTTTAAAAATGGTGGAATTGCAGGTGAGTATCAATATGTAGATGGTACCGAACGAGAAAACCAAAAAGTCGTAGATGAAGAAAACACGGTATATCATGTGGATGCTGATGGGAATCGTTACCGCGATATAACCATAGCGGTTGAACTACATACAAGTGATGAAAATGATACAGATGCATATTTTGAGTTGTTGTCATTTCGTCTAAATCCAGCAACAGATATCTTGCCAGAAAGCGATGCGATAAAAAGTGTTGCATTAAACACAGGTGCATCTGAGAATGAACTAAATGTTGCATGGTATTCACGTTCAAATGAACAGGGATATTTACAAATCGCTGAAGGTGATGATCCAAATGCTACATTCCCATTAGAGCGTGCGACATCTATTGCGGCTAGTAGTCCAACATTAGCGTATACCAAATTTACAAATCAACATTATTACTCAAATAAAGCAGTCTATACAACAATTGAACCTGAAAAGAATTACGTCTATCGTGTAGGAAATGATGAAGGCTTTTCAAAAGTGTATAAGCTGCAAACAAAAGATATACAAAGTGGATATGAGGTTTTATTTGTATCAGATCCTCAAATCGGAACAGGTACAGTATTGACTGATAAACATGCTTGGAATGATACATTAACTAAAGCTACCTCATTATTTCCAAATCTTAGTTTCATTATTAATACAGGAGATTTTGTTGATGTAGCAACAAAAGAAGGGGAGTATGATGGATATTTTTCAACAGAAATCCTGCAAACACTACCAACAGCAACTGCTGTAGGAAATCATGATCTTGCATCTAATTATGGTTCACATTTCAATGAACCAAATGCTTCGTCTTATGGAAAAACAGTAGCGAATAGTGATTACTATTTCGTATATGGAAATGTACTGTATATGGTTCTGAATACAAGTTCAGCAAATGATTTAGAACACGTTGCTTTCATGGATGCGGTAATGGAAGAAACTAAGGATGAAACATTTGATTGGAAAGTTGTCATGTTCCATAATTCCATCTATGCAGCTGGAAAACAATCGACAAATAAAGATGTACCACTGCGCAGAGAAACACTTGTACCTGCTTTTGATCGACACGAAATTGATGTTGTTTTAATGGGGCATGATCACTGTTATGCAAGAAGTGAATTCATGAAAGAATTCGAAGTTATGGAAGAGTATGTTGGACAAACACAAGTGCAAGACCCAGAAGGAACACTCTATCTAACAACAAGTTCATCAACTGGATCAAAGTACTATGATTTAGTTGCTGGTGGATATGAATATCTTGCATTTTCAGCACAATATAAAGTTCCAGTATTTATGCATCTTTCATTTACGGAAGATACCTTTACTATGGAATCATACCGTACAGATTCACTAGATGTGTTCGATAGTTATACAATTAAAAAGACAAAGAAAATAGATGAAGAAATCAAACAACCAGAAACACCAGAAAAACCAACAGAAGATACAAAAACAAAACCAGAAAATAGTAGTACGGTTCATGCTGCTGTAGATACGATGGATCATACACAAACATATGTACTTGTATTACTTATGTTAGTAAGTGGAATTATGCTTAGCACATATTTTATCAAAAAAGGTAGTAAGCAATAACAATAAGAAGTAGTCCGATATGTACAACAGCTATATATGTATGGATGAATTGAAGAAAACATCAGATTTTGGTCTGGTGTTTTTCTTTGTTTTTATAAATATATTTAGAAGTGTTTATGCTATAATAAACAAAATTGTAATAGGGGGACACATTATGCATATCGATCAAATATTAAAAAAGAAGAAAACATTATCATTTGAAATCTTTCCACCAAAGAATAAAAGTGGAGATATTTCAAGTATTTATCAAACGGTTGAAGCACTGAAAGATTTGGATCCAGATTTTATTTCTGTAACCTATGGTTCAGGTGGATCTACTATTGGTAAAACTTTAGAAATTGCAGATGTGATTAAAAATACATATGGAATTGAACCGATGGCACATCTTACAAGTATCGTTTCAACAAAAGAAGATGTAAATGATTTTTGTATGAAACTTAAAGAAAGTAATGTAGATAATATATTGGCATTACGTGGAGATATGCCTTTAGATGATCGTGTTGTATGTCCAAAACAGTTTTCATATGCTACAGATTTGATTAAACACATTCAAGAAACATTTCCAAATGATTTTTGTTTGGCTGGTGCTTGTTATCCTGAAGTGCATCAAGAAGCTGATTGTTTTGAAAATGATTTAAAAGCATTGAAGGCAAAAGTAGATGCAGGTGCAAAGTTTGTAATTACACAGATTTTTTATGACAATAACTATTACTATCGTTTAGTACGTGAAGCACGTAAAATTGGTATTGATGTGCCAATTCTAGCAGGAATTATGCCAGCATTAAATGCAAAACAGCTTTTGCGAACAACAAGAATGTGTGGATGTACTGTACCTTTTGAATTATCTACACGAATTGAAAAATACTATTACAACGATGATGCAATGCAAGAAGTGGGGATTAGTTTTGCTGTAAATCAAATAATCGACTTAATTGCGAATGGTGTAGATGGACTTCATATTTATACAATGAATCGACCAGAAATTGCCAAAAGTATCTTTGCGCAAATTCCAAATATCCTGAAAGATTTTTATCATTATGATTAAACAAACTGCATTAAAATACTTAGGATATAGTAATCAGGAATTGAGTGATTCATTTCTTGAACTATTAGATACATGCGAGAAAGAAGTTAAAGAACTTTCACATTTTAAAGCAACGTATGTGATTAGTAAGTTACAAGCACCTTTTATTTTAACTGCTTTTGATTTACGCGTAGATTCAAATGATTTAATTGAAGCATTAGGTTCATGTAAAGAAATTGCAATTATCGCTTGTACTTTAGGAAGTGAAATCGATAGTAGAACTCGATATTATCACTCTCTTGATATGCAAAAAGCTGTAGTCTTTGATGCAGTTGCTTCCGCTTATGTGGAAGCTTGTTGCGATGCATATGAAGATGAAGTGTTTGGTAAAAATCATAGTTTTCGCTATGCACCTGGATATGGTGATATACCATTAGAATTAAATCAACAGTTATGCAAGCTCATGAATTTGCATAAAAAGATTGGGGTTTCATTAGATGCATCCAGTTTATTTGTGCCAATGAAAAGCATGACTGGATTTGTGGGTTTACATATGGATAAACAAAAGAAGTCGTGCAAAAGTTGTACACAAAAAGAACACTGCGAGTATTTAAAAAGGGGGAGCACATGTTACTAGAACAGTTAAAGAAACGAGTTCTCGTTTTTGATGGGGCGATGGGTACCCAACTACAAAACATTGGCTTAAAAGCTGGAGACATTCCTGAAGAATATAATATCACCCGTAAAGAGGATATGATTCGTATTCACAAGTCATACCTAGATGCAGGTGCTGATTTTATTAGTACAAATACATTTGGTTGTTCGCCTTATAAGATGGCAGACAGCTTGTATGAATTAGAAGATTTGATTACACATGCAATTGATAATGCAAATCAAGCAAAGATAGGTGTAGATCGTGAAGTATATATCGCCTATGATATGGGACCGATTGGACAATTGTTAGAACCAATGGGAACATTATCATTTGATGAAGCCTACGAACAATTCAAAGTGCAAGTAGAGTTTGCTAAAGATAAAGTAGATGCATTTATTGTGGAAACAATGACGGATATTTATGAAGTCAAAGCAGCAATACTCGCAATTAAGGAAACCTGTGATTTACCAATTATTGTATCAATGACTTTTGAAGCAAATGGACGTTCATTAACTGGAACAGACCCATTGACATTTGTGAATGTCGTTGAAGGTTTGGGTGCAGATGTACTTGGTGTAAACTGCTCACTTGGTCCTAAAGAACTATTACCGATTGTCGAAGAAATTTTAGCTGTTGCTAGAATTCCAATGATTGTACAACCAAATGCTGGTTTACCATGTTTAGAACATGGAGAAACACATTATCATTTAACAAGTGAAGAATATGCAATGTATGCCCATAGGTTTGTAGAAATGGGAGTCAGTATCATTGGTGGTTGTTGTGGAACAACACCTGCATTTATTCAAGAAGCAAAAAAAGCAAGTGAGTTAGGATTGCACTTTACACCTGCTAAGAAGAAAACAAGAGTATCCAGTGGTAGTAAAACTGTTACTTTTGAAAATCAGGTAATTGTATGTGGAGAACGTTTGAACCCTACGGGAAAGAAAAAGTTAAAACAAGCACTACTTGATGAAAAATATGATGAAGTATTACGTGAAGCCATTCACCAACAAGAAGCTGGTGCAGATATTCTTGATGTGAATGTTGGTGTGCCAGGTATCGATGAAAGCCAAGTCATGACAAAAGTGGTGAAAATGATTCAAGAAGTGATCAATTTACCACTACAGATGGATAGTTCTTCACCCGAAGCGCTAGAAAAAGCATGTCGATATTACAATGGACGACCATTAATTAACTCGATTAATGCTAAACCAGAAGTAATGCATAATATACTACCGATTGCTAAGAAGTATGGTGGAGTAGTTATTGGTTTAACTCTTGCTGATCAAATTCCACTATTAGCTAGTGAACGAGTTCAACTCGCTAAGGATATGATAAAACAAGCAGAAGCTTATGGAATTCATCCTAAAGATGTAATTATTGATTGTTTAACTTTAACTGCAAGTGCTCAACAAAAAGAAGTGCAAGAAACACTACGAGCTCTACAAATGGTAAAAGAACTTGGACATCATACGGTACTAGGTGTAAGTAATGTATCTTTTGGTTTGCCTAATCGTCCATTACTAAACCGTACATTCCTTACGATGGCGATGCAAGCAGGCCTAGATTTGCCAATTATCAATCCACTGGATTTTGAATTGATGTCAACTATTGACGCATTCAATGTAATCACTAATCAAGATGTGGATAGTACAAAGTACATTGCACATCAAGCAAATGTGACTGTAGAAAAGAAAGTAGTTCAACATCATACAAATACAACACAAAGTTTTGATCAAATGTCACTATATGATGCAATAATACGCGGCTTAAAAGATGAAGTGCATACATTAGCTACACAAGAATTAGAAACTAAACAACCACTCGATATCGTCCAAGATATTGTTATTCCTGCTTTAAATCAAGTAGGTGATGATTATGAAAGTGGAAAGATTTTCTTGCCACAACTCATTCAATCAGCAGAAACAACGAAAGTAGCTTTTGAAGTACTCCAAAGTAGAATGCAAGGAAGCTCAGCAACAAAAAAAGGGCCTATTATAATGGCTACAGTGGAAGGTGATATTCATGATATTGGTAAGAATATTGTGAAAGTTGTATTGGAATCGTATGGCTATGAAGTCATCGATTTAGGAAAAAATGTTCCAGTGCAAAGTGTGGTTGATGCATTTTTGAAATATAAACCAAAAGCAATTGGATTATCTGCACTGATGACAACAACTGTTGTTTCGATGAAGAAAACCATTGAAGCCTTACGTCAATATGATGAGGTTTGTCCAATAATGGTTGGTGGGGCAGTCTTAACGCAAGAAATCGCAGATGAGATTCATGCTGACTATTATGGTGTAGATGCCATGGCTACAGTTAAAATTGTGCAACAAATTATCGGATAAAGGAAAAGAGATATGGATTATTGTGCCATATCTCTTTACTTTGCTTCCTTTATCAACATATGCTGAGATTTTTTGTTTATATGAAACTTGACTTGCATGCTATAATAATCAATGTCAATTTATATTCAATGGTGCCATCCTAAAGATGGAGAATAGGGAATGTAGTGAGAATCTACAACTGTCCTAGCAGCTGTAATATGGAAAGTATATCAAACCACTGTGGAATCCATGGGAAGGGATATGCTTGTTGAAGTAGAGTCAGAAGACCTGCCATTGTCTAATGTTTATAATTGTTTTCTAGGGTTGAAACAAGGAAAGAGAGAGATAGATGAATAAAAAAACAAAATTGATAGTTGGAGCACTCGTTTTACTACTTGCTGTTGTAGGTGGAATCTATGGATATCGCGAACTCAACAAAGATGATAGTAAAAAAACAGTGCAAGTCGTAATTGTTGCTGATGACAAAGAAGTCTTCAATGAACAAGTAAAAACTAATGCAAGTTCACTTGCTGATTTACTAAAAGAATTGAAGGATGAAAAAACCATTAAACTAGACTATACAAACAGTGACTATGGAATGTATATTACGGGAATGGGTGGCTCAAAAATGTATAAAGAAGATAAAACTGCCAATACATTTTGGACTTATACATCAGATACAAATGAACAATGTACAAAAGCAGATTTTTGCCCGTCAGCTGAAGATTTAAATATCGTTGATAACGATAGCTTTACATTTACTTTAATGGCTTTTGAATAACATGCGTAATGTGCAAAGTATTGTCATTTACACAATGTGTGCAGCTTTACTTGTTGTTTCCAAAGAGATGTTAGCCTTTCTACCAAATGTCGAATTGGTGAGCTTTCTACTGATTATGTATGCGTTACATTTTCAACTACGTGGATGTTTATTTATAAGCGTACTCTTTTGCTTTCTGCAAATGATTCTTTATGGCGTAGGAACTTGGACACCTGTTTATTTCATGGTTTGGCCAGGACTTGTTTGTATAACGAAATTGTGTAAAAAGATATGTACAGATGAATATCGTTGGGCATTTTTTAGCGGACTATTTGGTTTAAGTTTTGGTTTCTTATTTTCGATTCCATACTTTATGATGTCATTTGAAATAGGAGTTGCATATTATGTGCGTGGAATTCCATACGATGTAATTCACGGAATTGCCAATTTTATGATTATGCTAATACTATTTTCAAAAGTAAACCAAGTACTTGGTCAACTTAGTATAAAATACAAACTCTAGCATGTGCTTGCACATGCTTTTCTTATACGCAAGTGACTGTCTACATGATATGATAGGTACATGAAACGAGTCGATTACATTTTTGAAAATGAACAAGTTAATTTTGATACATTAGAAGCATATGGATTTGTGCAATCAAATTCAAGATTTGTATACACTACGAAAATTGTAAATGAGCAATTTATAATGAAAGTAGAAATTGATATGGAAGGTCATGTGCAAACCAAACTGGTTGATGTAGATACAGATGAACCATATCTTTTACATGAAGCAAACATTGAGGGCGGTGCATTTATAGCCACGGTTCGTTGTGAATATGAAGCGGTGCTTATTGCGATCAAAGACGCATGTTTTGAACAAGGAATCTTTCATAGTCAACAAGCCCAAGAGATTCTACATTATGTTCGTGAAATGTATCATGCAGAACTTGAATTTCTATGGGAGAAGTTTTCTGATAATGCGATATTACGTCGTGCAGATAGTAATAAATGGTTTGGGACAATGATGTGTATTTCCAAACAAAAACTTGGCCTAGCAGATACAAAAAAAGTAGAGGTTATCGGCTTACGTGCAAAACCAGAAGAATTAGAACACTTGATTGATTATAAACGATATCATATTGGCTATCACATGAATAAGAAACATTGGTATACGATAATTCTTGATGACTCTGTGCCTATTGAGGAAATAAAACGTCGCATTGATACAAGTTACGAATTAGCCCTCTAGTTTGATTATGATTGATATCCTCTTGCTTTAGAGTTTTGTTAGTGCCAAAAAAAGGGTATAATAGGTAACGAAGAATGAGGGAATATGAAGAGAAACAAGACAATTTTACAGGGATTTGAATGGTATGTAAAAGCCGATGCGAGTCATTGGCGTTTTTTAGCAGATAAAGCAAATACGATCAAAGAAGCGGGAATTACAGGTGTATGGTTACCTCCAGCATATAAAGGTGCACAAGGAATCGATGATGTAGGATATGGAACCTATGACTTATATGATTTAGGAGAATTCGATCAAAAAGGAAGTGTACCAACAAAATATGGAACGAAACAAGAATATCATGATCTTATTGATACATTTCATTATTGCGATGTTCAAGTATATGCCGATATTGTTTTTGATCACTTTTTAGGAGCAGACGAAACCGAAGAAGTAGAGGCCTTACGTTTTGCCGATAACAACCGAAACAAAGTTATCAGTCAACCAGAAAGTATTCTTGCGTGGACGAAGTTTACTTTTCCAAATCGCCAGCAAAAATATAATGATTACACATGGACATGGAAAAACTTTAAAGGTGTAAATCATGATGAACGCACAGGAAATAATGCTATTTGGGGATTTGAAGGAAAACAGTGGGAAAGTGAAGTTGACCACGACAATGGAAACTATGATTATTTAATGGGTGCCGATTTGGATATGGACTACAAAGAAACGGTGGAACAACTTGATTTATGGGGGCGTTGGTATCTTGAACAAACCCATGTGGATGGATTTCGCATTGATGCCGTCAAACACATTCAATTTTCATTTTTTATCGATTGGCTAAAAAAGCGAAATGAAGAAGCTGGACGTGAACTATTTGCAGTAGGTGAATACTGGAATGGAGAAGTCGAACGTTTGGAAAATTACTTAGATTCATGTGGTGGGATGATGCATCTATTTGATGTGCCATTACACTTTAATTTATTCCATGCAAGCAGTTCAAATGGTACATACGATATGCGAAAAATCTTTGATCAAACCTTACTTGCTTCAAGACATGATTGGGCAGTTACCTTTGTGGATAATCATGATACCCAACAAGGACAAAGCTTAGAATCTTGGGTAGAGGAATGGTTTAAATTACAGGCCTATAGCTTGATATTACTTAGAGATGAAGGAATTCCTTGTGTTTTTTACACCGATTTATTTGATGTACAAACAGGAGAAGTAAAGACACCAATTCGTACCATTATCAAAGCGCGTGAATGTTTAGCGTATGGCTCACAAATGGATTATTTTGATGATCCAGATATTGTTGGGTTTACTCGTTATGGAGATTTGGAACATCCAGATTCAGGAATTGCCATTGTTTTAACCAATGCAAAAGGTGGAAGTAAACGCATGAGTGTTGGGGCAATGCAAGCCGGTCATATCTTTGTGGACTGTCTTGGAAATCGTAGTGAGAAACTGGTGATTGAAGAAGATGGTCGTGCTCAATTCCCAGTGAATGATGGTTCCGTTTCCATTTGGGTAAATGAAACTGCACTAAGTAAAATAAAGTAGAAAATACAAAAAATACTACATTTTTCGAATTTTAGGTAAAGCAAACGAAGATTGACGAAAAAATCTCAACTGTTATAATTATATAATTAAATGATATGAGGGGAAAAGAATGCCAGTGCGAGTTAATCATAAGTATATAAGTAGTTTTCTTAATAAACTACAAACTAAAGTAAAAACAACTATCAATCAAGTAAAATATTCATCTGCTACTAATCTATCTACACAAGAAAGAATTTCATTTCAAGCAAATGAAACTTTTACTATACACAAAAGTATTCATAATTACTTTAAAAGAGATATAGGTAAAGTAGAAACTATTTCCAAAAACTTTAAAAATCTTGATGCGAAGATTGGAGATGAAATTGGAAAATGAATAATAAAGATGTGTTGTATATACAAAAAGGGAAACTTGAAGAACTAAGAGAATTATTAAAGGAAAGCAATGAATTGTTTGCAAATCTTTATGAGATATTTCCTTTGACTGACAGTGGGAATATGTCAAAAGAAAGCTTGGATATTCATAAAAGGGCAATGAATAAAGTAAGTCAAGAGTTAGAAGAAATAGAAAGAGAAATAAGTAAAGAGGAGGAAACAGATAATGAAGTCCTTCCATCTTAGAGAAATGCAAAACCAATTCAGTGATTTAAATAGTGCATTAAGAGAAATGAAAGAAACTAGTCAATCTGTATTGAAAGAGATTGATGCTTTTTGTGTGAATCAAGAATTACAAGGACAAGCTTTTGCAGCTCATAAACGTTATATACGGAGTGTGTATTATAATTTATATCAGATTCATATTTGGTTGTGTGAGGAACTAATTCGATCAAATCGAAGTACTGAAAATCTATATACATGTATGCTCGGAGATCAATATCTTAATGAGGAAGAAATTGAGACGATAATTATGAGTATAAACGGAATGTTAAGAAAATTGGAAAGTATGCCAATGCAGTTTACTGCAGGAATTGAAGAACTATATCAATATAATTTAAGAGTTTTGAGAAGAAAGATAGATGATCTTTATGATTATGACATACAAGCAAATAAGTATTATGATCACACAGAGATATACATTCAACAGTTAAAGCGCGGAATTGAAGTAGTAAAGGATGTAAGTTTTGATACTAAAAAACTGCAGTTTACAGATGTTGATTTATCATGGGTAGAAGAGTCGAAAGACGCATATTTATCTAAATACATTACTGCAGATGGTAAATTGACTGAAGAAGGAAAGAAGTATATCGAAAGAATACTCAAGAAAGATATTGGTGACGTTAGTCGTGAAGAATTCGAAAATATCACGGATATTATCATTCGCATTGATGAAAGTGAAATGCCATTAATTATGACGTATGGATATAATGTGCCATATGACATAACACGAATATATGACACAGAAAAATCACAGGTGAAGAATGGGTATTCACCTTCACCTCTATTTCAATTAGTACTTTTTATGAGTGAACATAAACTACGAGAAGAAGGAATCCTAAATGTAAACAACAAAGATTTCGAATGGGAAAAATATGCGAAACGATTTGTTAAAGTAGAAGCAATGTTGGAAATGAGCATACAATTAGATTATGTGTTAGATCTAAGAGGTATATTAGGAACAGAAACATTATTTTCATATGACGAGATAGATGGAAAAGGATTGCTTACTGGAGTATCGTTTGCAAATTCAGGTAATAACAATGCTGTGGAATTTGAAGTAAAATCACATGGTCGATTAGGAGAAAAAGAAATGATAATCGATTATGTAGAAAATAAGCGAATGATGGATCGAGTAGATACTCTACTAGGATTAATGAGTTATGGTGTCGGATTTATGGATCAAATAGGAGTACTAACTGTAGTAGATGGTGCAATTGCACTGTCAGATATTATGAATGTGTATGGAATTGATTCAAAGCAAATAGAAAAGTATAAAAACGGAAAGTATACAAGTACTTCAAGATTTACAGATGAAGATGTATTACTTAATTCAGGGTTGGTAGATGAGTTTGATCTGAAGTGTATAACAGTGAAAAATAATACACAGTTTATTCTTAGTGAAGCTACAGGAAAAGCAGTAGATAATTATAATCAGAAGTTAGATGCAATAGCAACGTATGGGATTGATCCAAGTAAAATAAAAAAAATAAGTGAAATACAAGATATGTGTATGAGTCTTGAAGGTTGTGAGTATATTGATGACAAAAAGGGGACAATATATATTAGACTTCCTAAAGTAGATGTAGCAGATTTGTATAACGATTTAGAATATGTGAATGAGATTGAAGAGATTGTAATACGAGTTGAAAATTTTATGAATAAGAAAGTAGGGGAGTAATACTATGAGAAAAAAAAGAATCCTAAGTGTATTGATTGTAATGTGTATGCTGATAGGATGCAATCAAACATTCAGTGGAGAAAAGTACCAAGAGAAAATGGATAAGGCAGGAGTCATAATTGACTCAATTGATACTCGATCAACTTCAATAAGTGTTACTCTCGATCCAAAGATTGATTTAGGAGTGAATTACAATCGATTATCACGAGGGTTAGGAAAGAAAATATTCTCGATTGACTATAGATATGAAGGAGATAAGAATATTGTTATATTTGATAGTATAGATAATAAACGTGAAAAAAAGGCAAGGTTTTATAATAGCAAAGATACTAATATGACATATTGTATGTACTATTATGAAACAGAAGAAACTGATTGTGATGAAGAAGTAATTGAAAGCATGAAGGAAGCAGAGGCATGGGTAAACGAATATTATAGAGAATATGGATTGAGTCATGAAGGTTTCTTTGATTACTTGGAATGGTATGTAGAACAAGGATACGAAGATATAGAATACAATCCTGAAGGATAGAAAAATAGAGAAACATTTAAGTGAGTGAAAGCAATTACTTGATTAGTTGTCAAGAAAATATAAAAAATACATTTCGTGATTGACACTGAAAAGTGATATGTTACAATGTAAAAAACAAAAACGAAGAAAAGAAGAGTAACTAATGGCGTCATTCTTAGAGAGTTCTGGATGGTGAAAAGGAACATTGATATAATTAGTGAAGATGGTCTTGGAGTTGTATACATGAGCATTTGTAAATGTATATCGGGTTCGCCCGTTAAAGCGATAGTGTTTGTTAGAACACGAAGAGGTATAGTCTTGTGAAAGCTATACGAATATAGGTGGTACCACGAATCTTTCGTCCTATGGATGAGAGATTTTTTTGTTTTATAAGGGGGATGTACACATGAAAGTAGAAACAAAAATATTACACAGTGGCTATGAAGCGAAAAATGGAGAACCTAGAGTTTTACCAATTACGCAAAGCACAACATTTGCATATGATTCAACAGAATATGTTGGTGACTTATTCGATTTGAAAGTTCCTGGCTTCTTTTATACGAGACTTGCAAACCCAACAACTGCAGCAGTTGAAAAACGTATTGCTGAATTAGAAGGTGGAGTTGGTGCACTATGTACAAGTAGTGGACAAGCAGCAAGCTTTATTGCCATCTTGAACCTAGCCCACAGTGGGGATCATATTCTTTCAAGTAGTAATATCTATGGAGGAACATACAATCTATTTGCGCATACATTAAAGAAAATGGGAATTGAAGTAACATTTGTAGATCAAGATTTACCATTAGATGAACTAAAAACATATCTTAAAGACAATACAAAAGCAGTATTTGCTGAAACATTAGCAAACCCACAATTGAGTGTATTAGACTTTGATAAGTTTAGTAAGCTAGCGCATGATCATGATGTACCATTGATTGTGGATAATACATTTCCTACTCCATATTTCTGTAATCCATTGAAACTTGGAGCAGATATCGTTACACATTCAACAACAAAATATCTTGATGGACATGCAGTAGCTGTTGGTGGATGTATTGTAGATGGAGGAACGTTTAATTGGGACAATGGAAAATTCCCACAAATTAGTGAACCAGATCCTTCATACCATGGATTAAGTTATACAAAAGCATTTGGTAAGCAAGCTTACATTACTAAAGCACTTGCACAGTTGATGCGTGATTTAGGATGTACACCAGCACCACAAAATTCATTTTACTTAAATCTAGGAATTGACACATTACACTTACGTATGGACCGTCACTATGAAAATGCATGCAAAGTTGCAACGTGGTTAGAAAATCATGAAAAAATTGAATCGGTGAACTATCCAGGTTTACCATCAAATAAATACTACAGCCTCCAACAAAAATACTTACCAAAAGGTTGTAGTGGCGTATTATCAATCATTTTAAAAGGTGGGCGTGAAGATGCTGCAAAATTATTGGATAACTTGAAATTAATTAAAATGGAAGTTCATGTTGCTGATAGTGCAACTTGTGCTTTACATCCAGCAAGTGCAACACATCGTCAATTAAGTGATGAAGAACTAGAAGCTGCAAATATTCCTGCAAATCTAGTGCGTATTTCTATTGGTCTAGAAAATGCAGATGATATTATTGCGGATCTTGAACAAGCACTTACACATGTTGGAGTTTAGTTTTGCCAATTAATGTACATGATGACTTTCCTGCAAAAAAAGCATTGGATCAGGAAAGTATCTTCGCTTTATCCAATGAGCGAGCAATGTCGCAAGACATACGACCTTTAAAATTGTTGATTGTAAATTTAATGCCAAAAAAGGTGGAAACAGAAATTCAATTATTGCGTTTAATCAGTAAAACACCTTTACAAGTGGATGTCGATTTTCTAAGAATGGAATCACACACATCAAAGAATACGGATATATCACATTTGCATAAATACTATTTACGATTTGTAGATGTGAAAGATACAAAGTATGATGCTTTGATTATTACTGGTGCACCTGTTGAACAATACGCATTTCAAGATGTCGATTACTGGGATGAACTATGTGAAGTAATGGAGTGGTCAAAACACAATGTAACAAGTACTTTACATATTTGTTGGGGTGCACAAGCAGGTCTTTATTATCACTACGGTATTGAAAAAGTGGATTATGATGAGAAACTATTTGGCATCTATAAACAAGAACTTGTAGGAAAACATTTTGTGGTTGGTGGTTTTGATGAAATATTTGACTGTCCACAATCACGCTATACGGGAGTCAATGAAGTGCAAGTATCAAATAGTGATGCACTTACAGTACTTTCAAAAATGAGTGATGTCGGTTCAAATATGATAATGAGTAAAGATGAAAAGAACTTCTTTATTTTAGGGCACTTAGAATACGATTTAGATACACTTGCAAAAGAGTATATTCGTGATGCAAATAAAGGTCTTGCGACTGCAAAACCGCATAACTATTTTGTTGGTGAAGATCCAAAACGTTTACCATACTATACATGGCGAGCACATGCGAATTTACTATATCAAAACTGGTTAAATTTTATTTATCAAGAGACACCATATAATGTTGATGATATTCAATGATAGAGATGTATAATGCATCTCTTTTATTTTTTACTGAAAACGTATGAAAACTTCACGAAAACTTCATACAATGATGTTACAATAGTTTCATTATCTTTCATTGCTTAATGAAAAAAGGTATAATAGAAGATGAGAAGGGAAGTGAATGTATGAAAATAGGCTTTGCCCAAGTTGATATTACACCAAAGGTCGGTATTGAATTAGCCGGTTTTTTAGGTAAGCGTGTATCAACGAAAATCGATACACCACTTTATGCAAAAGCATTGGTGTTTCAAGAAAATAAAAAACAATATTTATGGTTAACTCTAGATATTGTCGCGGTAGATTATCATTTCTATAATGAACTTAAAAGAGAGTTGGAAGTACGCCTTTACAACTTTAGTGATATTCAAATTATTGCAACACATACGCATTCTGCTCCAAAAGGTGTGTGTGAATCGAAATCTTTACAGGACCTATTTGGTGAAGTAGACGAGGCTTTTTTACGTCATCTAGCAGTAAATAGTATTAGTGCTGTAAAAAATGCAGTTATGGATTTAAGTGAGTTTACTTGTTCAGTAGCCCAAAAAGAAGTAGAAGGGGTTGCTGCAAGTCGTCATGATCCATATATACCAATTGATAATGTAGTGACAACATTTAAGTTTGAGCGTAAAGATAAAGATCCAATCTTGTTGTATCATTATCCTGTACACCCTACGATTTTACGTGCGGAAAGTACTGCGATTTCTTCAGATTTAGTTGGTGGAATTGCGCATCATTTACCAGAATATAAAAACCAAATGTTTTTAAATGGGCCTTCGGGTAATATTAGTACACGCTTTACCCGTAAAAGCAGTACTCCTAGAGAGGTTCGTCGTTTAGGTAAAAAAGTAGCAACAGCAATTAAAGAATCACTAGTGGAGGCTCGTGAAGTGCCACTTGATGAAATTTATGCACTTCATTTTTCGTATGATATGAAAAAACGCGAACTACCACCACTTGAAGTTTGCCAAAACCAAATCGATAAAGCACAAAAACATTTAGATCAAGCGATTGCCGATAACTTACAAGATCCTATGGAAATTCGTTTTCTACAAAGTATTGTGGAAGGGGAGACCATGTTTTGTAACTTAATCAAACATGATGATGGTTTACCAACACAAGAAATTCATTTTGCGATTGTCGTTCTTGGACCTATCAGTTTTATCTTTATGCCATTTGAGATGTTTTCTACGCTTGCAAATAAATTAGAGTGTGAGGATTGTATCGTTGTAAACTATGCAAATGGATATGCATATTACTTACCTGATAAAAGTGCCTATGATATGGAATACTATGAGGCATTAATGACTTACTATGAAAAAGGTGAAGGGGAAGCATTTGTACACTTCATCAATGAAAAGGTAAAAAAGATCAAAGAAAGAATTCGTGAAAAACATAAAGAAGCAGTATTGGACTAAATGCCAATACTGCTTCTTTGCTTAAAAAAAGACGATTCGTATGAACCGTCTAGATTGTTAATTATACTAATGTAACGTTAACAGCTTTATCACCACGTGGGTCAGTTTCTACGTCAAATTGAACATAGTCACCTTCTTTTAAAGTTTTGAACCCGTCTGCGTTGATGTTTGAGTAGTGTACGAATACATCTTTACCACCATCAGTTGTGATAAATCCAAATCCTTTTTCTTCGTTGAAGAATTTTACTTTACCTGATTCCATTAAGTTGTACCTCCTGTCTATAACAATAAGAGGTATTACTGAAACTCTAAAGCCAACCTACTTCTTACATTACTCTTGGATTGTAACACACTAAATCTAAAACAACAAGCGAATTTACGTATTTGAGTGAAAATCGTTTTATTTTCAAAGTATAAGAAAACAATGATGAATATTGCATAACATTAGATTTATATTGTTAAGTAAATTATAATAATTGTAATAGGAAGGTGATCATATGAAAATAGAAAGAAAAAAAGATGCCATTATAATGGTGAATGAAAGAGGCGAAGAAATCGCAGCTTTAGAATATCGCGAAGTAAATAATGTATATCACTTGATGAGTACATATGTAAATCCAGCATATCGTGGACAAGGACTTGCTGGGGAACTGATGGAAGAAATGGTAACATTACTAAAAGAACAAGATGCGAAGGCTTCTCCAGTATGTGGCTATGCTGTAAAGTACTTCTCATTACATCCAGAATACAAAGAATACTTAGATCGATAAAAAAATCCCTGCATTTATGTGAGTGCAGGGATTTCTATATTTATTGCATTGCTTTAATGTAGTTTAGTGTACCACCAGCTTTGATAATATCAATGTCATATTGACTTAAGCCATGGTGTACTGTATATGTTTTATCTTTTGTTTGGTTAATCACCATAAGTGGAGTGTCCACTGCAAGTTGATCTAAGTTGTTGATGTCTAAATCATCCATTTCATCAATTGTGTCATAGTCTGCTTCGTTATCGAATGTTAATGGAAGAATTCCAAAGTTCACTAAGTTTGCTTTATGGATACGGGCAAAACTTTTTGCGATAACTGCTTTGATACCTAAATACATAGGTGCAAGTGCAGCATGTTCTCTTGATGAACCTTGTCCATAGTTAGCACCTGCGATAATGTATCCACCACCATATTCTTTACATACTTTATCGAAATCAGGTTTGTTGTTCATGAAGATGAATTCTGAAATCTTTTCAATGTTACTACGGTATGGTAAGACTTTCGCACCTGCAGGAGCAATATGGTCAGTAGTAATGTTGTCTTCTACTTTAATCATAACTTTTTTATGAATGTGATCATCCAATGGTGTGTTGATTGGTAGTGGTTTGATATTTGGACCACGTACAATTTCTTTTTCTTTGTCACAGTCTGGAGTTAAAATCATTGAATCATCAATCATAAATGCATCTACATCGCTTGGTAATTCAAAATCGACTTTACGAGGGTCTGTAATCACTCCTGTCAGTGCACTAGCTGCTGCTGTTTCAGGAGAAACTAAACATACTTTTGCGCTTAATGTACCACTACGTCCATAAAAGTTACGGTTAAATGTACGTAATGATAATGCATTTGTAATTGGACTTTGTCCCATTCCAATACAAGGACCACAAGTTGCTTCTAGAATTCTAGCACCACTAGAAATCATATTACTTAATGCACCATTTTGAGTAATCATTTGTAGTACTTGTTTACTACCTGGTGAGATAACTAAACTAACTGAAGAATCTACTTGTTTACCTTCAAGAATGTTACCAACAATTGTTAAATCACGTAGTGAAGAGTTTGTACATGAACCAATAGCAACTTGGTCTACATGCATTCCTTCAACTTCAGATACAGGAACAACTGCATCTGGTGAGTGAGGCATTGCAATCATTGGCTCCAATGCATCTAAGTCAATGTGGAATACTTCATCATAGATTGCATCTTCATCTGCTTTTAATTCAACCCATGCATCTTCGCGATTTTGTTTCTTCAAGAAATCTTTTGTAATTTCATCAGAAGGGAAGATAGATGTTGTTGCTCCAAGTTCTGCTCCCATATTACAAATAGTTGCACGTTCTGGAATGGATAAACTTTCAATTCCAGGTCCACCATATTCAACAATTTTTCCAACTCCACCTTTTACACTCATAAGTTGTAAAACTTTAAGGATAATATCTTTCGCACTAACACCTTTTCGTAGTTTTCCAGTTAAATTCACATTAACCACTTGTGGTGTAGTTAAGAAGAATGGACGACCCGCCATTGCACAAGCAACATCAAGACCACCTGCACCCATTGCAATTGCTCCAATACCACCAGCAGTTGGTGTATGTGAATCACTACCTAGTAGTGTTTTACCTGGAGCTGCAAATCGTTCTAAGTGAACTTGGTGACAGATTCCATTTCCTGGTTTTGAGAAGTAGACACCATATGCATTTGCCACAGTTTGTAAGTATTTGTGGTCATCAGCATTTTCAAATCCACTTTGTAATGTATTGTGATCAACATAACTCATTGAACGTTCTGTTTTTACTTTATCAATTCCCATTGCTTCCAGTTGTAAATATGCCATGGTTCCAGTTGCATCCTGTGTTAATGTTTGATCAATCTTAATCCCAATTTGTTTACCTTTTTCATAGGTACCTTCCACTAGGTGAGCTTGTAATATTTTTTCGCATAACGTAGCCATCGTTTGTCCCCCTTTATAATAGTTGTTTCATATTATACCATAAGTCGATGCAATCCGCGGACTAAAATCATATTATTTGTGTTTGTAGGGAATACATGTGTGCGTCATGTACAATACACTTCCTAATATGAAAGAATATCATTCTATGAAAATATTTACATATTCAATATTGTAATAATTTACATTAGTGCTTAATTTTTGAGTCAAAAAATGATATAATCAGTAGAACTAGTGTTATAGAGGTGGATATATGGATAAAAGATTAGAAAGATTTTTTGAAAAAGCAAAAGAAATTGGTTATATCGATAAGCAATTATATAAAACGCATTCGGTGAAGAATGGATTGAGAAATGAAGATGGTACAGGAGTTTTGGTTGGACTTACAAAAGTCAGTGATGTTGTTGGATACTGTCGTGAGTGTGAAACGAAAGTTGACCAACAAGGACAATTGTTTTATCGCGGAATTGAAATCAATGAAATTGTTGATGGTGCAAGAAATAAAAGTCGTTTAGGTAAAGCCAATCTATTTGAAGAAACAAGTTTCTTAATCATGTTTGGGTATTTACCAAATCGTGAAGAGTTGGAACATTTCACAAGAATTTTACATAAAAAATTCCACCTACCAAAAGACTTTTTGGAAAGTAAAATCTTACGTGCTCCAACGAAGAATTTAATGAATAAGCTTCAACAAGATGTGCTTACTTTATACAACTATGATAAAACACCAGATGATGTAAGTTTGGAACATATTATTGATCAAGGGTTGCACATTGTAGGAAAAATGCCTTGTTTAGTTGCATACAACTATCAAAGCAAAGTTCACTACTTCGAAAATGAAAGTATGTACATTCACCATGTTGATGAAGATTTAAGCTTTGCTGAAAATATCTTACAAATGATTCGTCCAGATCAAGAGTTTACAGATTTGGAAGCACATTTATTAGATATCATCCTTGTTGTTCATGCTGACCATGGTGGTGGACCAAACTCGACATTTGTAAATGTAGTAATGTCAAGTACAGGTACAGATATCTATTCCAGTTTTGCTGGTGCCATTGGTTCACTAAAAGGACCAAAACACGGTGGTGCAAATATCAAAGTTTGTCAAATGATGGATGATGTGATTGCAGATATTGGATATGAAGCAAGTGAAGCACAAATCAAAGAAGTTTGTGAGAAACTACTTGCAGGTAATTACTTTGATCAACGTGGGTTAATTTACGGAATGGGACATGCAGTATACACACTAAGTGATCCTCGAAGTGAAGTATTAAAAAATGGAGCAAGAGAACTTGCAAAAGAAAAGAACTTAGAAACAGAATTTGATTTCTATGAGCGCTTTGAAAAAGTAGCAAAAGAAGTTATTAAAGAAAAGAAAGGTATCAATGTTTGTAGCAATGTGGATTTCTACAGTGGCTTTGTCTACGAGAAAATGTTAAACATTCCACGTGATTTATATACACCACTATTTGTATGTGCACGTAGTATTGGTTGGCTAGCACATAACATTGAAAACCAAATGTACAGTGGAAAAATCGTTCGTCCAGCAACAAAATACGTTGGCGAAATCTGCGAATATATCGATATAGAAAAAAGGGGAAATTAAACATGAGAAATATTACAGTATTAAAAGGTGATGGAATCGGACCAGAAATTTGTTCGGAAGTAGTTCGTGTTCTTGAAACACTAAAATTAGATTTAAACTTTGAAATGTATGAAGTTGGAGAAGCTTGTTATGAAGCGTGTGGAGAGTTAATTCCACAAGCTGTATTTGATTCAATTGAAAATAATAAAATAGTTTTAAAAGCACCAATTACAACACCAATTGGTAAAGGGTTTAAGAGTTTGAATGTACAATTACGTAACAAATATAACTTGTACCAAAACATTCGACCTGCAAAAAGTTTACCAAATATTGATACACCATTTAAAAATATCGATATTATTACATTTAGAGAAAATACAGAAGATTTATACATTGGTGAAGAAGTACAAATCGATGAAAATACCGTACATGCAATTAAGTTAATTACACGAGAAGCAAGTACAAATATTGCCAAAGCAGCATTTGAATACGCTGTAGCAAATGGACGTAAAAAAGTAACATGTGTTCATAAAGCAAACATCTTAAAACTAAGTGATGGCTTATTCTTAAGTGTCTTTAATGAAGTCGCAAAAGAGTATCCACAAATTGAAGCAAATACGATGATTGTAGATAATACATGTATGCAACTTGTGATGAAACCTGAACAATTTGATATTATGGTAATGCCAAACTTATATGGAGATATTGTTAGTGATCTTACAAGTGGACTAATCGGTGGTCTTGGATTATTACCAAGTGCAAACTTAGGTGAAGATTTCGCAATGTTTGAAGCAGTTCATGGAAGTGCTCCAGATATCGCTGGACAAAACAAAGCAAACCCACTTGCATTATTACTTGCTGCATGTTTGATGCTTGATTATTTAGAATATCGTGATGAAGCTACAAAAATCCGTAATGCTATTGATGAAGTATTAAAAGAAGGAAGTGTACGTACTGCTGATATTGGTGGAAGTGCTTCAACAACTGAATTTACAGATGCAATTATTGCTAAGCTATAGGATATCCTATGGCTTTTTTTTATGGTTCAAATTGTAAATATGTTAAAATTATATAAAACAGGGGGAACTATGAATAAAGTAATAAAAGTAGTGAGTGTGTGTATGTTGCTTTTTGCAACAAGCGCTTGTAGTAAAGAAAAGAGTGCTTTAGATATGTATGATGATCTCAGTGCGAAAGAAACATATGATAAAGCAATTGATCATTTCAATGAAAATGTGACATATTATCGAGGCGAACATAAGAAAGTAAATGGTAATGTGGCAAATACTGTGTACATGAATAGCGAACATCTAAAAACAAAAGATGGTGTAATGTACTGGGAAAACTTTGAATTTGTGACGTTAAATGGTGAAACAGTTGATTTGTATAACATTGATGATGCAAAAGGAACGCTCTATTATTCGTTTGTTGACTACGATGAAAATGATACAAGTATTTATGCATTTGAAAATACAGAAACAAATTCGTCAGATGTTTTAATTAAGAAATTAAATGCACGAAATTCAGATGTACATCGCCCTGAAAATATGAAGTACACAAAAAGAGAAGTGGATGGCAAAATTGAAGTTTCTGTAAAATATGATGCATATCATACGGAATATGAACAAAGTGCAAACTATGCACCAGAAAAAGCATATGAGAAATTTGTTATTGGTAAAGATGGATTCATTGAATCAAGTATTACCAAATGCAATGTGAATCCGTATATGGTTTTCAATAGTAGAAACAAATACTTAGATATCAATAAGAAAAAAGATATACAAATTGATGAAAAAATTGATCAACTTCAAGCACAAAATGGTAAAGTGATAGCAGAAATCATAGACTAGTTAATGACAAATCATAAATGTAAATACCTTTAAGAAACAGTGTCCTAATCAAGAGATGCTGGTTTTTTTCTGTTTTGTATTGACAACTGGTTATAACCAGTTATAATGAAAGTAGGTGGTGTTATATGAATAAAACAGATAAGGTTCCAGTGTACTATCAATTGGCAAATAAAATTGCTAAGAACATTGAGGATGGTGTTTGGAAAAAAGGAAAACCAATACCATCAGAACGAGAACTTGAAAAGATTTATAAAGTAAGTCGTATCACAGTTCGTGGAGCAATTGATGAATTGGTGAAAGCTGGTAAACTAGAAAAGATTCAAGGGAAAGGAACATTTGTACTAGGAAAAAGTATTGTTCAAAACTTAGGAAACTTGTATAGCTTTACTAGAGAGATGGAAAAACAAGGAAGAATTTCATCAACCAAAGTAATAACAAAAACAGTAATGAAAGCAACTGCTAAGATTGCCAATCAATTGGGGATCAAAGATGGGGAAGATATTATATTTATTGAACGTCTGCGTTGTGCTGATGATGAACCGATTATGATTGAAAAAACATACTTTAGTTATCAACATTATGGTTTTGTTATGGATATTGATTTGAACGAGAGATCATTATATAAAACTTTAGAAGATGAGTATGATGTAAATATCAATCGTGCAATTGAAACATTCTCTGGTTGTATGTTAACTGAAGATGAATGTAAAAAACTTGGATTTAAGAAAAACCATTTTGGTATGTTAGTAAAACGTACATCGTTTTGCGATGAAAAAGTGATTTGTTACTCAACCACAGTTGCTGGTGGAGATACATTTGAATTTACAATTAAGTTAGCTATCTAGCTTAATTGTATTATTTTCAATTAACTGGTTATAATGATATAACCAATAGAAAGGAGGGCGCATGTTAAAAGATATATTAAATGAAGCATTTGTTGAGACGGAGGTACGTGTTGATTCATGGAGAGATGCGGTAAGAAGCTGTGGAAAGCTACTTGTCGCAAAAGATAAAATCAAACCTATGTATGTCGATTCAATGATTGCTACTGTAGAAAAACTTGGTCCATACATGATTTTACTACCAGAGATTGCATTGTTTCATGGAGAACCAGGAGATAAAGTCAATGAGCCATGTCTTAGTTTAGTTACATTTGAACATGATGTTGACTTTAGTGAATTTAAAGATATCCATATTAAAGCAGCATTTGCATTTGCAGCAGTAGATAAAGATTCTCATATGGACATGTTGCAAAAACTTGCCATGTTGCTGCAAGATCAAGAATTTATTACTTTACTGAAATCACATGGAAGTAAAGAAGCAATACTAGAAAAAATACAAAACTATTAAGGAGCAAAGATGAAACAGAATGAATTTTTAGAAGTTGTTTTAAAACAACTCGAACAACAGTTTAGCCAAGAAGCTACACAAATTGAACAAGCTGCACAAGTTTGTGCAAAATCCATTATGAGTGATCGACTCATTCATGTGTTTGGTTGTGGACATTCTCAAATGTTTGCAATGGAACTGTTCTATCGTGCAGGAGGATTAGTTCCAGTAAATGCATTGTTAATCCCACATCTTGCATTATTTCCGAAAGCGAAATTAAGTACGATGCAAGAACGTATTGAGAACTTCTCGCAAGGATACTTAGATTTAGAAAACACGTCAGATAAAGATACGATGATTATCGTATCTATCTCAGGAAGAAATGCTGCAGCAATTGATATGGCAAATGCTGCAAAGGAAAAAGGAATGAAAGTCATTGCCTTAACTTCTAAACAATTTTCAGAATCACTAGGTTCACGTCATTCATCAGGTAAGAACTTACGTGATGTAGCAGATATCGTAATTGATGTGAAGTGTGTTAAAGGAGATGCAGCTATGTCAGTTGAAGGTTTAGATGTTAAATTTACAGGAACATCGACAATTCTTGGAATGACTGTATTGGATGGAATTAGTGCACGTGTGATTGAGTTATGTGTAGAAAATGGTTTTCAACCACCGATATATGTAAGTTCAAACTTAGATGAAGGAGATGATATCAACAAAGAATATATTAAAAATTACCGCGATTTGATTGGATGCTTATAAAATAAGAGGAGAAATTATGAAGATAATTACAGTATGTGGACTCGGTGTAGGTTCATCGTTAATTTTAAAAATGACAGTAGATAGTGCAATGAAGGAACTTGGTCGTGAATGTGATATCGAGCATTGGGATATGGGAACCGTAAAAGGAAAATCATTTGATATGCTTGTGACTGCAGAAGGCTTTAAAGACAATTTTTCGGATATGGATAATGTTGTGTACATCAATAACATTGTTGATGTTCAAGAAGTAAAAGAAAAACTAAACGAATATTTTAATAAGTAGGGAGGACATATGTTAGACTTTTTAATTGAAGTAATTAAGACACCTGCAATTGTACTTGGGTTAGTTGCCCTTATTGGTTTGGTGTTACAGAAAAAATCAGCTTCACAAGTGTTTGCAGGAACACTAAAAACTGCATTAGGTATGTTGGTATTATCAGCAGGATCAGGACTTATCGTAACTGAGATATTACCATTTGTTGAATTGTTTACAGATGTATTCAATTTAAATGGATTTGCGACATCATCAGAGGCAGTAGTTGGTGCACTTCAAAGTGCAATACCAATTGTTGCAAGTACAAGTAGTATTATTATGGCTGTAGGATTCTTAGTGAATGTAATTTTAGCTAGATTCTCACCACTAAAGTATATTTTCTTAACTGGTCATATGATGTGGATTTTATCAGTCGTCGTAGCTTTCTCATTATATAGAGCAGATTACAATGAAACGATGATCATTGCGATTGGTAGTGTGATTCAAGGGTTAATGATGGTAATTCTACCAGCACTAGCGCAACCAATGGTACGAAAAGTTACAGGCAATGATAATATTGCGATTGCACACTTAACTACATTAGGAACTGTGCCTTCAGCATATATCGGGGGATTATTAGGTGATAAATCAAAGAGTGCGGAAGATTTAAAACTTCCAAAATCATTGGAAATCTTTAAAGACACATCAATTTCAGTAGCGATTGTAATGGGTGTGTTCTATATGGTAGTTGTATTACTTGCTGGACCAAGTCGTGTTGGAGAATTAAGTGGTTCAACAAACTACATCTTATTTGGAATTATGAAAGCGTTAGGATTCACTGCAGGAATTCTTGTATTACTACAAGGAATTCGAATGTTCTTAGGGGAACTTGTACCTGCATTTAAAGGTATCTCAGACAAACTGGTTCCAGGAGCAATTCCAGGTCTAGATGTACCTGCATTATTCGGTTTTGCACCAAATTCATTAATGATTGGATTTGTTACTGCAGTAGCGGGAATGTTAGTTGCAATGGTTGTAAGTTCGCAAGTATTTGGAGCAGTACCATTAGTATCAATTATTGGAGCATTCTTTACTGGAGGTATAGCTGGTATTCTAGGGAATGCAACAGGTGGAAGAAGAGGAGCGATTATCTCAGGACTTATCTATGGATTCTTATTAATCTTCTTAAGTGCAATGTTATCAAATATGTTTGATTTCTCTGCATACGGTGTTGAAGGGGTTCAACATGACTGTATTGATGCAATGATCTTAACAATGATTCTTGCAAACCCTGTAATTGGAATAGCACTTATTGTTGGTGTATTTGTAATTCTTTGTTTCTTTCAAGCAAATCGAGACAGAAATATGGCAAAGAAAACAGACGAAGAAAAAGTAGCCTAACAATAGTATAGATTGTGCGAAAGAGAGGTTCGGTAAAATGAATCTCTTTTTTTCTATCCATATGACTTTGTATTTAAAGTGTAGCTTTGATAAGATAATACACATAAGAGGTGTATTATGAAAATACTAGTTACTGGATTTGAAGCATTTGGAAATGATGCAATCAATCCTACCGAAGCATTATTAAAACAATTACCAAAAGAATTTAAAGGAGCATCAATTGATACAGTATTGTTACCTGTTGTTGGCAAACAAACGGATAACATCCTACGCACCTATTTAGACAGGGATTATGATTGTGTAATTTCATTTGGTTTAGCTGGAGGAATTGATGAAATTCGTGTAGAACGTGTTGCAATTAATGTGGATGATTATCGCATTAAAGATAATGCAGGAAATCAACCAATTGATGAACCAATTGAGCGAACTGGAAAGAACGCATATTTTAGTACATTACCAATAAAACGTATTGTCGAAAAGTTGAACACAGATGATTATAAAGCTAGTGTGTCAAATAGTGCAGGAACGTATGTATGCAATCATGTGATGTATGAAGTTTTATACATTTTAGAAAGCACAAATAAACAAACAAAAGCAGGTTTTATTCATGTTCCATATTTGGATATTCAAGATAAAAAGCCTTCAATTTCTTTAGAGAAATTAACAGAAGTGGCGATTACGATTATTTCAACTTGCATTGCATACGATCAAGATGTGAAAGTAAGTGGTGGAAAAGAATATTGATAGAGAAGTAAATGCTATTTTTTGATATACTAGGTAAGGAAAGAGAAGGTGAAGTATGTATAAACTAATTTGTGTAGACTTAGATGGGACGTTATTAAACAGTCGCAATATGATAACGCCGCAAAATAAAAAAGCGATTCGTAAAGCGTTAGATGCAGGTATTGAAGTTGCAATTGTTAGTGGTAGACCAAACTGTTTTACCATCCGTATTATGAATCAAATCTCAGTAAAAATGAGTCATATTACTTTTAATGGAGGATATTATCGTGTTGCTGGGAAAAGTAGAACATTCCCAATACCAGCAAGTGCAGCAGATCAAATTGCACATCTTGCACAAAAATATAATGTAAGAACGTACTTTAAAAATAAAAACTTATCACTTTGTACGCGCACAGATCCAGGTGTACTAGATTATGATTTATATAAAGATGTAACACCTGAAAAAGATCGTATGGATATGTACTATAGTGTAGATACGCAAACCATTCTTGACCACGATACGGAATATCTAAAAATCATCTCTTTACAAGATGATGTGGATAGTTTAAATCAAATGGTCGATGAAGTGGAAAAGATTGAAGGAATCCGTTTATATCGTTATCCAGACTACTTTGAATGCTCAAGTATTGAGACAAGTAAAGGTTTAGCAATTAAAGCGGTATGTAAGGATATTGGAATTGATTTATCTGATGTAGTTTGTATCGGTGACAACTTCAATGATTTACCAATGTTTGAAGTTGCAGGTTTAAGTGTTGCAATGAAAAATGCACCAGATGCAGTAAAAGAAAAAGTTGATGTAGTTACTTTATCAAATGATGATAGTGGAGTTGCTTATGCAATTGAAAACTATGTCTTGAAGGAGCAAGAATGAAATATCCAGTATTAGAAATGGACAGAGTCCCACATGGATTTAAAAGTAGTGAATTGTCTTATATTGTTAGCTTTGATTTTGATGATGTAAATAATTTTGCAAATGATGATTTACATAAGAAATATTTATCCTATATTCAACGCGAAGTACACGGCTTAGTGGAAAACATGCATGTCATGTATCGTCCAGAAGTCGTTAAGATTAATGGACAATACTTTGTGTTACTAAAAGACAATATGGATATGTATAAAATCACAGAGACAGTTAAAAAAATCTTAGGTGAAATCGATCGATACACAGAAGGTAAAGTAGATGTAAAAGCGCATGTCTTAATGGCAATGCTTTTGCAAAAAGGAAAAGATGTTAGTTTCTTTAAAACAAAGAAAGTAGGAGATCCTATTTTAGAATCAGCAGAATACATGAATAGTGTAATCAGTGAAAAAAAAGACTTTGACTCATCAGAGTTAAGTTATGTTACACCTTGGGAAGAATTTGTTATGTTAGATGAGAAAAGAAACCAAGAGGCAAAAGAGAAATAGAAAACAGGGAACATCAGCAGGTGTTCCTTTTTACATCTTCTATAAAATTGCATTTGTTTGAGTCGCTATAAATAAAGGTCCATGATACGCTTTGATTAGGAAGAAATAGAAAAGGGTGAGGATCGAAATGAAATCTTTAAAACGGGATATTCTTTGTGTTTTGACATTGTCATTGCCAATTATTGTAGAAAATATCCTACAAACATTGCTCGGAACAGCGGACACCTACTTTGCAGGTCAATTAAATGATATTGCAATTGCAGGAGTAAGTGTTACCAATTTGATGATGAATATTTTCATCGCGTTTTTTACTGCGATAAGTGTTGGGACAAGTACGATAGTCTCAAGATATTTTGGACGTAAAGATTATAAAAATACAAATAAAGCAATTACACAATCCATCGATATTGGACTTGTCCTTGGTGTAGTTGTTGGTGTTATTTGCTTTGTGTTTGCTAGACCAATTTTACGAATTTCGGGTATTGAAGCAAGTGTGGTTGATTATGTACTACCATACTTTTTGATAGTGACTGTACCTGCAATCTTTTTGTGTTTACAACTTATATTATCAAGTTGTTTTCGTTCAATTAAAGACACACGAACACCTATGTTTGCGACAGGTGTTTCCAATGTGATTAATATTGGATTAAATGCATTGTTTATTAAAATGGGAATGGGTGTATTTGGTTTAGGTTTAGCTACAACAATTGCTCGTGCAATCGGTGTAGGACTTCTGTTTTTCAAGTTGAAAAGACATGATGCAGATATTGCATTTACATTTAAAGAATTTAAAGTGAGGCTTAATTCAACCAGTGCATACCAAGTCTCGATAAATCACTGATAAGTACTGAATAATTTATGTGTCTTTAAAGCATTTCTTGTGATGGTAAAA